>JACVXV010000033.1:22888-50569 GCA_015661205.1 Candidatus Brocadiaceae bacterium | reverse complement strand
TCGGAAAGTTTGACGATTCAGTATCCCCCGTCACATATACGTTCCCGCTGGTGTCGAGGGCGAGAGCAAAGCCTTCATCCCAGCTAGACCCGCCCAGGTACGTGGATGCCAGCAGGCTCGTTAATCCACTGTTCAGCTTCGAGACAAAGACATCATGATAACCACCATTAAAAGAGGTATCATACGCCCCGCTCGTCGTCGGAAAGTTTGTTGACTTAGTAGACCCCGTCACATATACGTTCCCGCTGGTGTCGAGGGTGAGAGCATTATCATAATCATAATCAGACCCGCCCAGAAACGTGGATGCCAGCAGTGGGTCGATGATGAGGTCATGGGTTTTGTCGTAGAAAGCAACGGTAAAGCCGTACATTAGTTTCAAGTTTTCTGTTTCAGGTTTCAAGTTTCTGATTCTCCTCTGCTCCCACGCCCCTCCGCTCCCCGGCATTCCTCCACCTCCGCGCCATGTATCTTATACTCCACGGCAACCTCTACCCGTTTCCCACCAATATCCTGATACGCAATGGGTTTGGTAAACTTTACCGGGCCAAGCTCCGTTTCTGCCACAAGCTGCCCTTCCTCGTTTACCTTTAAAGCCTTAGCGCCGTTTAGCCCTAATTTTATGGCCTCCGGGGTTGCGTCCGGCCTTACGGTAAAGAGCTTTTCTACGTTGTTTCCGTAAGCCTTCAGCTTTAAGTCTACGCCTTTGTACACCTCGCCAATGTCCACGACTTGATACGTTGACAGGTTGCTCTTCCATTTCGATGGGTCGTTTCCCTTAAAATAGCTCACGGTGGTTACGGATTGTGCATCTCCCTTGATTTCATTAACCTTACCTCCAATCAGGCGTTCCACAAGGGCAACGCCCCTTGCATCTGCGTTTGAATTTTGAACGCCGGATTGCAGGTTGTAATTATTCGGGTTGCCGTTGTCTGGCATGGGCAATCCCCGTTTGTCCGCGCCTTTTTGCGAACCGGGGAGACGTGCAAGCCGGGGGGGACACGGGCGCCGTGTCCCTACACAAGCGTCCGTGCTTCCTTGCAAACCAGGGAGATATGCAGCCAAGAGCGCTTTTGTAAGAACACTCCCAGATTTACCATCGGCATTATCATCGCGCAAAAGAGACGGATATCCGTCAACCGCAAATAAAGACGCCACAACTCCGCCCTCTTGTATTTGAAGCCTCCCCCATTTTCCCCCAGGCCCCTCTACACCCCAGCACCCACGCACCCCTGCTCCTCCGCCCCCCGGCTCCCCTGCTTCAACCCCCTCACTCCCTTTCGGCAACGCATACACAATCTCCCCGTCCTTCGTCACAAACACCGTGCCGCCAAAGGTCTTTGCATAGAACTTCACCTGCTCATCCATCTGCCCGTTATTGGCTATAAAGGGCATCCAGAGTGTTTTGGTTTTTGTAATAAACTCTTCCCTTGTGGGACAAGCGTCCCCGCTTGCCATAACACCATTCTTCATTCCTTGTGAATCTTGAGGAGAAGGAACGTTCATCATATCAGGCAAGGACGCCTGACCTACCTCACCAGCAGGGATGGATGACGCCAGGCAAGCCGACGTCAAAAGAAAGAAAAACACCCCCTTTACCCATGGAGAAACACCGCACCGCTTTCCGCTACTTACCAAAAAAGCTCTTCTCATAACCTTTTTGCCTCCTTTCCGCTACAGGTTCATTGCAGTGTATTTTCACCTGAAAATTCCTATAAAATATCAACCTGCTGGATTAGGCCGCTTTCCTCATCATGGACAACTACCATACGTTGTGCCTGCCGCCAGGTGTTCACGTGTTGTTCGTCCGGCATGAATTGCAATACCCGGTGGAGCCGGATAATCGGCTGTTTCTGCACGGTACGGCGACGCCTGGCCATTACCAACCATTGTAACGAAGCCCAGGCGAGAAACGCTGCAATCATGAGGACAGTCATCGACAAATGGGTCGTCAACGTTGTAAACAGTTCTTGAATTGAGTGAAATGCCTCAGTGGTTGCTTGCTCATGGTGAGGCACCAATAGCATACCGATAGCGTGGAGAAGCGGTAACCAAAGATAAATCCAGAATGCCCAGCCCAGCCCCGTGATGGTATTCCAGAGAAAACGCTTATGCGCCCGTTGGCAAGCAAAATGATCAATAATGAAAGTGTGCATGCGAAACGTCCCCAACCTTAATTAGCAAGCGGAAGTGCAAACCAACCAGGATAAATCAGAGATTTAAACTACGCAGAAAATACCTGTTGCGGAAAAAAGAGGAAGAATGCAAAGCCATTCCCAGCGTGCCGTACATTCGGTTAGCGTGCTGTAAAAAACAATCCTGAATCGAATGTTATGACGCATTAACTATACCATAAAATACTGCCAATGTGTGAAAAAAAGTTTTATCAGCAAAGCACAATGTATTTTTTGATTTTGTAATATTAACGGCAAAAAGCCGCAATTCACTTCGGTAGAATAGCCCAAATACGGCACTGTCCGCCGGAACCGCCTTCGATTTTGATGGGTGAAAGGAGAAGGGTTGCCCCTTTGGGAGGCAGTTTGTCGAGGTTGGCGACGTTCTCAAGGATAAACTTTCCCGCGCCATTAATGACATGATGAACCTGGAAGTCAGAGGACGTCCCACAATCGCCGCTGAGGGTATCGATACCGATCCCCTTTATGCTTCTCTTTTCCACGAGAAACGTGGCTGTTTCCTTAGAAAAGCCCGGGAAGTGCATAAAGCATGTAGAACCCGTATTTTTGTACTGATCAAAATTATGCCACCGTTTGCCCCAGCCCGTGTTTAAAAGCACGATAGCGCCATCGGGTATCCGGCCGTTTGTCTTTTCCCATGCTGAGATATCTGCCGGAGAAACCGTGTAGTCTGCGTCGTGTTCCGTCTTTTCCGTTACGTCGATAACAACGGCGGGGCCTACCAATTGTTCAAACGGAATTTGATCGACGGAGGGTTGATTGAGCGCAAAGTGGTTCGGGGCGTCAATGTGCGTTCCCAGGTGTTCCGGCGTGCTGTACCTTCCTGAAAACACCTTGTCTTTTTCCATGTTGGCTATAACCTCATACTTAAACGGCATGTAGGGTTTCACCGGCCAGTAAGGATTTTTTTCGTTAAGAGGATACGTCAAGTCAATAACCGATGCCTTGCCTTCCATCACGTCTTCAAGCACGCCACCCATCACCTTTTCTCCCAGAAAGAATACCATTAATCCCGTTAAAACTACATTTACCAGTAAGTTCATCGTGTTCATAGCTCCTTGTGTTTTACCGATTCATCACCATGCAAATTCGGGTGCGAATGAACACGCATTTGCAAGAACAGGCACGGATAAGCCCATGCCGGATTACGGGATGTAGGGGCGGGGTTTCCCCCATAGGTGTTAAGTTAAGAAACCTATAATTGCCACCAAACCCTTGTTTTTGTTAGCCCTGAAGGGGCGAAATAGTACAGCCCAGGGCATCGCCCCTTCAGGGCTTGTTTTACTCATGATGCTCAACCCAGGGCGTTGCCCTGGGCTGTCATATTACGCCCCTTTGGGGCTGTGTTTCTAATACGATTAGGCTGTGTTTGCCCGACTTTTCATTTCTTAACTTAACACCTATGGGGTTTCCCCGCCCTCCCATGCAACCTGTAAGTAAGGCCACATCTTATCTATTTTTAAAACAAAGTCAATGATTAATTATGGCGTACCCTCGAACGCACGCCATTTTTCTTGACTGTCCTTGTATTACTGATAGAATGTGACCTATGAATTTTTTCTTCACTAACATCCCCGCTTTTCGAATAGGAAACCACTATGGATAAATTTGAACAGGAACGTTTTGATAAACTCCTGAAACTGCGTGAAAAGGGTGTGGAACCCTATGGCAAACGCTACGACAATACACAGCCCATCAAGTCAATTTTAGACAGCTTTGTGGCTGACCGGGAAGATATCAGGGTCAAGGCCGCCGGGCGCATCTCAACCATGCGTCCACACGGCAAGACCGCATTTGTCGATATCAAGGACTGGACGGGGAAGATACAGGTTTATATAAAACTGGATAAAGTCGGTGCCGAACAATTTGAGATATTTAAGCTGCTGGACCTCGGCGATATCATTGGCGCGGAGGGTACCATTTTCAAGACGCGTTCTGGCGAAATTACCATTTTTGCCGATAAGTTTACCATACTGACAAAGTCACTATTACCCCCCCCGGAAAAATGGCATGGCCTGAAAGACATAGAATTAAGGCACCGCCAACGCTACGTAGACCTGTTTTCCAACACCGAGATTATGGATACCTTCCTGAAACGCATCGGCATTTTAAAGCACATCAGGCTATTTCTGGACGAACGGGGCTTTGTCGAGGTGGAAACCCCCATGATGCAGCCGATACCGGGTGGCGCCGTGGCGAGGCCTTTCATCACGCATCACAACGCCCTTGATATAGACCTCTATCTGAGGATCGCGCCGGAACTCTATCTTAAACGTCTGCTGGTAGGCGGAATGGAACGTATCTACGAGATCAATCGCAACTTCAGGAATGAAGGTATCTCTACAAAACACAATCCCGAATTTACGATGATGGAGCTGTATCAGGCCTATAGCGACTACAACGGCATGATGGAACTCACGGAAGGCCTTGTAACCTCGCTGGCAAAGAAATTATTAGGCAATTATGAAATCCCGTTTGGAGAAAGAAAGATTGACCTGACGCCCCCCTGGCGGCGCGCAACCTTTTGTGAATTATTGAGGGAACATGGCGGCGTGGATTTTGAAGACGAGGCTAGCCTGGTGAAAAAGTCAAAGGAACTGGGTCTTGAGACCAAGGGCGTTGACCGCGACACGATGGCAAACAATATCTTCGAGCAGGTGGTAGAACCCGCCCTGAACAATCCAACCTTTGTCATAGACTATCCCACTTCGATTTGCCCGTTAACAAAGAGGTGTGAGTATGACGCCCGATTTGCCCAACGGTTTGAGTTGTACATAGCCGCAATGGAATTGGCAAATTCTTACTCGGAACTTAATGACGCCCCGGAACAGGAGAAACGGTTCAACGAGCAATTAGGCACCGAGGGCGACATTACCGGCAAGGTGGACGACGACTTCCTGACCGCCCTGAAATACGGTATGCCACCCGCGGGCGGACTGGGCATCGGCATCGACAGGCTCATTATGATTCTGACTAACAATGTCTCCATTCGGGAGGTTATCCTCTTCCCGCTGCTTAAGCCGAAGTAGCGTAGCGTTTTTCTACAACCCTTCATTTTTTGCCGCAATGAAAACCGGAGTACGACGAGATGCAGCGGAAGAGATTACTTGGAAGGAAGTGGAATTTGAGTCTGCCGGTTATTTGACTGTTAGTTTATTTCCAGCAGTTTTTGTATCAAATCCCCACGCCGGAACGTAGCCGACAATTGTTGCAGTGAAATCTCCCCGTCAACGTACAAACTCTTCAGTGCGCACTCAACGTCCGGCAACGATTTGTTGAAATATGCGATGCCGTTTTGCTCTACCAAGTTTACCGTCTGTGCGAAATTCCGGTGGTTAAGTCCGGCTAGTGAGACACCGAGATCACGCAACAAACGTCGTCCCATCTGCATGGCGATAAAACAAGAAGCGTAGCGCACGAACTCCGGATCGTTGACGTCCGGGCGACGGCGGCGGTTTTCCGCAATCCTATAGAGCAATACGGCAATAATAGTTTGAGCGCCGTTTAACTCCTCCGTAAAGATCGTTTCGTAAAGCTTACCAAAATGCTCGCGGGAGAAAAATTTTGCCTGATGTGGTTTGTTCCGCCAAACAGCCAAAATCGCTTCCGCTGCTGTGCCGGACGTAATATCGGAAGCTTTCATCGCCGCATCCGTTCGCTTCCGCCGGTAGGCGTACCCAAGCGCCGCTATACTCGCTTCCAGTTGTAGCTGTTTCTGGTGGTTGGCTTTGAGGTCTTTGAGATCGACGGGATTCTGACTGTTCGTTGCATGAGTGATTTGCATGACGATATCTTGATTGTCCCTGGGTAGCTTGTAAAGGCGAATCAACACGCTCGCGTCTTTAGAAATCCGATGAGGCTCCATCTTTTCTAAGGTTTTGAAGATGGTCATGCACGTTTGCCCGCCATTAACGATCTGCAAGTTTTCCACCTTGACCTGGTAGTCGCTGTTCTGTAATGCGTTATAAGAAAAATCGTTACAGACCAAGGTAAGGCCGTTGTTAAAGAAATAGAAATAGTCCGGATGGTCGCCGGTGAGCGTCTGCTGAATGCTTTCGTTCACGCGATTACCCTGCAACCACAGGTAGCGACGAATATTGCGCTCCAACAACCGTTCCCCATGAGTCTTCAGTAAGTTGGCAATTTCCGATACCGGCATTCTGCCGATACATATACGGCTGAAATTCATGTCTTCGATGATGGCTTTGCCCGTCAGGCGCAGGGTTTCGTCCACGGGTTTGATGCGTTGAAGGATTCCAATGAGAACGTCGTGATTGACGTGTTCCCAAACCACTTGATTGCCAAATCCCGTCCGGTCAATCGCCTCTTGTGCGGCGGCGTTCCACTTCAGGCCATTATTGCAGGCCAGCACGCGCACACGCGGAATGTAACCGTCGCGAATCAACGAGCGCACCTCTTCGACTTTTGCTTTCAGGCGGTCATTGATATGTCCCAATTGTGAAGAGGGATTAAAGATGTGCCGAATGGCGTTGATTAATGCGTTGATTCCTTTTTCTTCGAAATTCGATCTGGCTTCCAGGTCCCGGTGGTACTTTCCTTGAAAAAGCGTCACCACAAACTCGCCGTCAATTTCTTCCGAGAGATGTAATGCGTCAACACCAAAATCGCCGCCGCCTTCCGTCAAACAATCGAAGGTCTCGTCCTCGTCCAGGTCGAGCATGGTTTTTACGCATAAATGAACAAACGCTAGCGAACGTAGCAAGTCCTCCTGCGCGATTCGCAATTCTGCGCTCGCGCGTTCGCGTATCTCGTCTTGCACGCCGGCAAGCCGTTGGTCGATGATGGATGCATTGATGTTCATGTAACCACAATCCTTATTGTCGCAACGTGTGTGGGTCGGTTTGAACTGTTTTGCTTCAGACGGAAACAGCATTTTCCTTATTAAATTAAGTCTTCGGCGACATTCAACAGCGTAGTGGCAAGGCGCGCCTTGCCACTACAAAGTCGGTTTGAATTTCCTGTACATCAAATTAAGTCTTCGGCGACTTTTCCCTGTAGAGCGAAGTGCCTCTTCGCTCTACAACAGGCCCGAAGGGCAGAAAGGATATAGCCAGGGGTGAAGCCCCTGGTAAATGGAATACTTATAGAAAGTCCTGAAGGGGCGACAGGAACGGATGATTAATATGGTTGGGACACTTGTCTTTCCTGGAATTTACCATTGTTTTGATCCCAAAAGCAAAATGAAAAGGATGAAAACCGAACCCTCAATCACAGCGTCAACAGCCGCATGATATCGTTGCGGGTGGCGTATATCACCAGGGAAATGATGAGGCCGAAACCGAAATACTGCGCAAACGCCATTGTTTTTTGGCTTACCGGGGAACCCTTGATGCGTTCTATGGCAAGGAATAACAAGTGGCCTCCGTCAAGCACGGGAACGGGCAGGATGTTCAGAAGGGCAAGTTGGAGGCTCAAAATCCCCAGGAAATAGGACAGTTTGCCGAAGCCTACCTTTGCCGATTCATACGAGGCCTGCGCGATGAGGATAAACCCGCCGACGTTCTTGGTTGAAAGCCGCTGTGAAAAGAAGCCCTTCAGGGTAAGATACAACCTTTGGACGTTGATAATAGCCTTCTTCGTACCAACGGCGCATGAGCCTAGCAACCCGTATTGCCTGAGAACCATCTTTTCTTTGAATTTTATGCCAATGCGTCCAAGTGCGCTTCTATCGTCTTTTTGAGGTTCGATGGTAGAAGCGAACCGCTCGTTTCCCCGCAACCACTCTATCACCATAGGCTGACCCTGGCTCATCATAACCTTTTGGAGGAAGCTGTTCCATCCCTTGATTTCTTTCTCATTAAGGGTCACAATTTTATCGCCCGGCCTTAGCCCTGCCTTTTCGGCTGGAAACGATTCCACCAAGGCATCAACCTTCAGCCCGTAGAATGGCGTAAGCCCCTCCAGAAACTCCCATTTTGCCTTGTCATCCTTAAGTGGGGTGGTGAGCAAGGTAACGGCATTGTTTCTTTTAACGGTAAAAATTACCGGGTCATCCGTTGATTCGGAAACCGTCTTTCTTATTTCGGTAAAGCCCGTCATGGGTTTTGAATTTACTTCCAGGATTTCATCACCCTTCAAAAAACCAGCCGTATGGGCCGGGCCGCTCTTCTTCACCGCATCCAGGATGGCCGTTGCGCAGGAAATACCCAGCATCCATCGCGTTGCCCGTGAAGGGATCACGTTTAGTTCCACTTCTTTGTTATCCCGCAAGACGGTGACGGACATCGCCTTGCCCGCGCTTGTCATTTCAGCCTCACGGAATTCTTCTTCCGTGGAGATTTGTTTGCCGTTTACTGCAAGCACCTTATCCTTTACCAGAAAACCTGCTTCCCTGGCTGGAGAATCATTGTTCTCGTAGGCGTAAATTTTATCTATCTCAAGGTCGGTAGCGGGGGCAATCCCAATGCGCTGAAAGCCATGCTCCGCGTCATATTTTGGAGTGACCAATACATCGAAGGTCTTGTTGTCCCGCTCGACTTTAAGAGAAACCCCCTTGTCAGGATTGCTTAAGGCGACGATGGTAAAGAGGTCTTCAAAATCGGCGTCCTTGTTGCCGTCGATCTCTACAATTTTATCCCCCGGCTGTATCCCTACTTCCCATGCGGGCCAGCCTGGAGTAACCTGTCCTACCTCTGAAGCGATAAAAGGCACACCCACCTGAAAGGCAATAATAAATGCGATAAAGGCCAGGACGGCGTTGAGCGCGACACCCGCGACAAACACGGCGGCACGCTGCCCGTGAGTTTTAGACGAGAACTCCCACGATGCGCCCGTTTTTTCCTCATCGTGACCCTCTCCAGCCAGTTTTACGTATCCCCCTAAGGGAACCAGGGAGAGACGGTACTCTGTTTCTCCCCACTGCTTTTTCAGTATTGCAGGCCCAAATCCCAATGAAAAGGCGTGGACTCGCACGCCGATTTTTTTTGCCACAAGGAAATGACCAAGTTCATGGATAAATATCAACAAGCCGATGCCCAGGATGACCTGGAGTACATTGGTTGATTCACTTACATAAGACATTTTTTAATCTCCTCTCTTGCCCAAGAATCAGATGCTAAAATATCTTCCAGGCAAGGATTTTTAATAAAATGGTGGCTACTCATCACCTTTTCCACAAATGCTGCAATATCAGTAAATCGAATCCGGCCGTCAAGAAAGGCCTGCACTGCAACCTCATTAGCGGCGTTCATGGTTGCGCCCAACGTGCCTCCCTCTTTTGCGGCCTGATAACCCAGCCGCAACGCCGGAAATTTCTCCATATCCGGTTTTTTAAACGTAAGGTTTCCAATTTTGGACAAATCGAATGGTTTGACGGCAAGGTGGCTTCTTTCAGGAAACGTCAGCGCATATTGAATCGGCACCTTCATGTCGGGCATCCCCATCTGCGCAATTACCGAACCGTCACAGAATTCCACCATCGAATGAATGATTGACTGGGGATGGATTACCACGTCAATCTGCTCAATGTTTAAGTCGAATAGCCATTTTGCCTCGATTATCTCCAGCGCCTTGTTCATCATGGTCGCAGAATCGATGGTAATTTTCCGCCCCATCTGCCACGTAGGATGTTTGAGCGCCTGCGCGAGGGTTACGTCGGGGAGTTTTTCGGTAGGATAATCATAAAAAGGGCCACCGGATGCGGTGATGATAACCCGCTTAACCTCGTCCCGTCTGCCCGACTGAAGTGATTGGAAAATGGCGCTGTGTTCGCTGTCTACCGGTAATATCTGGTTTTTTTTTGCCAGTGGCATTACGATGTTACCGGCCATAACCAGCGACTCCTTGTTGGCCAACGCAAGTATCTTGCCCTGCTGCACGGTGGCAATAGCCGCTTGCAAACCGGACGCGCCAACTACCGCCGAGACCACGATATCCACGTCATGGTTTAAAACCATCTCTTTCAGGCTGTCGCTTCCCGTTAATATCTTTGTTTTCTTGTGGTTATTGCGGCTTGTAAATTTATCGAGGAGTTGGGGGTCGTTTAATGCAACGTATGCAGGTTTGAATTCCTCGACCTGCTCGGCAAGTAATTCCCATCGGGAATAAGCCGAGAGTCCCACCACGCGAAATTTGTCTTTTAGATTACGTGCCACCGCAAGGGTGTTTGTGCCGATAGAACCGGTCGAACCAAGGACAACGATGTTTTTCATATTTATTACGACTGTGAGTTAATTAAAGTTAATTTGAATTACGAATTTCGAACAAACAAGGAATTTCGAATTATGAAGTTTTCTAATCCCCTTTCTTCAACCGCGAATGAACGCTAATTGACGCTAATAGCAGTAACGTCCACTCATGTCGTCTCTACAATCTTTTATTAGCGTTTATTGGCGGTTACTAGGGTTTTCAAATATTTTAATATCCTTCGACATTCGTTATTCCTTGTTCGATATTCGATTCCTGTTGTGATTACCCCGCGCTACGGCATCTTGGTTATTTCTTCCAGAAGTTCATCCACCAACCGGTCTTCAGGTATCTTTCGCACCTTTTCGCCCTTCTTAAAGAGAAATCCAAACCCCTTACCCCCGGCAATGCCGATATCTACCTCTCTCGCCTCACCGGGGCCATTCACAACGCAACCCATGATTGCAATCTGGAGGTGTTTTTTATCGTTCGGTAGACGCTGCCTGACCTGCTCCACGATGTTGACCAGATCGATTTCACATCTACCGCAGGTTGGACACGAAATCAGTTCCATCCGATTGCTCTTATAGAGTCCCAGTGCTTCAAGGATATCGTACCCCGCCTTGACTTCCAATTCCGGTGCACCGGTATAGGAGACCCGCAGGGTGTCGCCAATGCCTTCTGAAAGTAAGGCGCCAATGCCTATCGCCGATTTGATGATCGGAAGCCTTCAACGACAGCACAATATCCTTAAACCCCAGGGACTCAAAGTGTTCACAGTATTGCATAACGGTTTTCACCATCAAGGGTGAAAGCGCCTGATGGTCTCCTTCAGTACGCACAGAGCCGGAATTAACGCCAATACGGATTGGGACGCCCTTATCTTTCGCGGTACGTACGACCTCTTCCAGCTTTTCCCGGTTCTTCATATTGCCGGGGTTTATCCGTATTTTATCTACTCCCTGTGCAATCGCCTCAAGGGCGAGATGATGCCCGAAGTGTATATCCGCAACCAGCGGAATTTTTATCTGTTTTTTAATAAAGCCGAGGCACTTGGCCGTAACGATGGTTGGCACTGCCACCCGCACGATATGGCACCCAGCCGCCTCCAGCTCCTTGATCTGCCGAACCGTGGCGTCAATGTCTTCGGTATGCGTCTTGGCCATCGTCTGTACAGTAACGGGATTATCACCGCCAATCAGGACACCGCCGACATTAACCACCCGGGTTTTTCTTCTTTGAACCATTGATACTTATTACCTTAACTTGCAAATATCATATTCGAGTAAATAACAAATCAATTACAGATTCAGGTTTACAACTTGAACCTAACCTTTTTTTGGGAAGACACAGTATTTATTTGTTCACTTCTTCTCAGGAATTTTGAATCCCAAGTAAGTTGCGCCACTGACGCCTAATAAAGCAACCAAAGTCTCAGGAAATTCCGGCATGGACATTTCCTGTGCAACGGTTTGAACAAAGACAATGCCCAATAATATGGTCCAAATGACAACCTGAAGACGGGGAAAACTTGTGCCGTTACCGTCGCTACAGATGTCATACCAAAACCCTTTTGACTTGAGTTCCATAGCTCCAGGCACCTCAGCGGGAGGCGTCTGATTGTCCGTAGCTTGTTTCTTATTTCCGATTACTACGGCACCCAACCCAGTAGCACCACTAATGCCGATTAGGTAAAGTACCTGATTGGGAATGCGTTCTAATGTACCAGTCAATATCCAAACGCCTGCGAAGGCCACCACCACCAACAACCCCCAGAAAGCCATCTGACTCTTGCCTAAGCTGTAATAGTTTGTGTTTGCATCGCATAGCATTTTTGTTTTTTTCACCAAACACCAATATCCGAATACCAGGATAAACAAACCTATGCCTATCGTTAGCCAGATGGCCCATCCCGGCGCAACATAGAAATCCAATTTTGAGGTATGTACATAATAAGGCAAACTGCTACCTATAGCAATGGTTGGCTTTATATTCTCAATCCGATAGGATATATCTGGCTTCTTTTTGAATAATTTATTCCATGCCGTTCGGTTATCCTCATTCTCAGATTTGCGGACTAGAGTGAAATCTAAAAGCCATTCTTTGTTATCTGGATCGGCTGGTTGAGGGGATTTCAGATCAGCGACACACTCACCATTAAAATACAGTGACATTTTAAAGTCCGATGTCTTTTTGCATGCAGTCTCAATCTCTTTAGCAATAGTGCCTGTTGCTTTGATCTGTAATGTTTCTCCCATTTTGAACAAAAAAGGTTCGGGTGTTTCTGACTTGCCAACGATAGAAAGTTCATGTTGGTCTCCAGAACCCCCACCATACGCACCTTTTACAGAAAGTGAAGTAAAACTGGCAAGCAGCATATACAACATTATTACGGTTAAGTAACGCATAAGCATCTCTTCATTTAGAATTTACTTGTGCTAAAATTAATACTTACAGCAGGTTACCGTTTTGACTACTTAACACATACCACATCTCCTGTACATTTCCATACCATCGTAAGTCACTGACAAACGGAGTTTGTCCATGCCACCCAATATACGGACGTCCAAAAAATGCAAAGATTAAATTATATTGGCAATCCGCCGGCCTTGTCAAATGCAAACTTACCGATTAGCATAGTTGTTTTGCCAATTTGCTCAAAAAAAATTTCCCGTGAGGAATTGCTTCCTCACGGGAATTACAGGAACATCTTAATCGCATCAGCAAGTTGCTTGATTACGCGAAATTATCTTCTTCTCTTCAGATCAAAGTTCGCGGTCGCTGCCTTGCCGGCTTCTACGGTAACGTCCGACGATACGTCTTTGAGTTTTTCATGCCAGGTTTTTACTACGTATTTCCCTGGTGGAACGCCTTCGATGGTGTAGTTTCCGGCCTTATCGGTCAGCGCAAAATATGGATTTTCGAATGCGACTGCGTAACCGGCCATTTCCGCATGAACGTTGCACAGAAGAGGCGTCTCGCCCGTCACGTCAAAAAGCACTTCCTTAACAACACCCGTTGGATAGGTACCCAAATTGAACTGCAGGGCGGCGGTTGGTGGGGAAAATACGTTGTGGCGGACTGCATCGCTGTTTGGGAAATCAGCAGTGGTACCCTTCTGCATTGCTACAACGCGCGGTACGTAGGTAAGATTAAGCTGATCAATAACCGCATGATCAGTAGGCGGCGCATATTTGCCATCTCCCACCTTCTCAACGTACACAATAGCATCGGCGTTGTCCCTTACCTTTGCGCATGTTACCACACCAGTAATAGAACCAGCATTATCCACCTTCGGCACGTTCTTAAACACCCTTTTCAGCTTTTGCTGCGCTTCCTCAAGTTTCCTCAGCGCTTCAGCCATCTGTTCCGGGGTTAACGTCTTCAGTTCATCGGCTTCCGCCCAGACTAACGAATTGTGCGAAAATGCTATGCACGTAAGAGCAAGTATACCAGAAATAATGAATTTTTTCATAATTACTTTTTTCTCCTTTTTTCTGAAATTAGACACTTAGCGGCTTACTCGTGTTCGTGTTCACACGCAGGGACACGGGCACCGTGTCCCTACACCACGCTTCTGCATGGCTGGAACACCCTGCGTCCCGATACACCTACTCGTAAATCCGCATAAATAAAATGAAAATTCGTCCCGTTCCCAAGCTCCAGCTTGGGAACGGGATTGCAATAAAAGTTCTGCTTTTAATCGGAAAAAGAAATCTTCCCCAAAAAAGAAACAGGCGCTTCTGGTACAAGTACATTCCCAAGCTGGAGCTTGGGAACGAGAGAACTATTTAAAATCAAGCGAGCTAACAAACGAATTATCTCATCTGTTAGCCCGCTCTTTGTATCTACCTGCTACTTCTTTTATTTTTCAACCTTGATCAATTCACCGCCAAGGTATTTCTTCATGAAGTCACTTTCGTTACCTGCGGTATAACCCGTCTTTACCGGATCCCATACGCCTTTGCCACCCAGACCACCATTCTCGGCCTTGGTAATCTTTACCAGCGTTTCTTTGGGAACGGTGTTAAGCCCGTGGTTATCCCCCTCAAAACCATAGAGAAACTTCATGCCTATCTTGGCTTTATGGAAGAGGCTGTCCAACTGGTGCATCGGCATCGACCAGTCTCTCGTGATGCTCTGTTGCGAACCATAACGGAAGCTCGACTGATAACCCGTACCGGCGGACAAAGCCCTTCCATCCGGCCTTGTTTCGTGGGCCTTCACGGACCTTTCGGTAGAAATCATAGCAGAGTGCTTCATCATGGTAACGCCGTAAGGATAAGCAGGGTTGTACTTAGCCCTCAGCATCAATCTGGCAACCTTGTAGAACGGGTCGCTCGGCTTCCAGCCCTCGTAAGGTCTGTCGGCAGGATTTGCATCTACATAGACGTAATCCCCATCCTCAATACCCATATCCTTCGCGGCCTGCGGGTTGATGTGTATCTGATGCTCACCAACGCCTGGCATTCTCTTATCCATTCGGTATGGATCGCCGAAGTTGTTGTTCCAGATAAAGTTCCAATCCGTCACGGCCCACTGAGAGTGAACGGTGTGCCTTGATTTTGGAGTGACACAAAAGAACTTGTAGCCTTTTTCCCAAAGGAAGTTCTTCGTCTTCTTTACCTCAGACCAAGGCTTCTTAATGTTTCTAACGGTCCTTTCATCCCAGTCTTCAGCATTCTCCGGGATTCCATAATCATCCGGACGGATGTAAGGGTTGCTGCTTACGATGACGTTTGGCAAATACTGCGTTGCCTCCGGACCTTCGCGATGGACGATGAAATTCTCGCCATACTCAATGATCTCCGATTCATCGTTGTAAGCCTGCAGTCTTCCATGCGGTGTGTAGAATGGAATGCTTTCATGTACCTGTTCCCAGAACGGCTGTCTCGGATACGTCCTGTACAGCAGCATGGCAACGCCCGGCTCACCGTACTTACCGTTCATAATGTCATCAAAACGGTAACCGTGCATCGTTGTGCTACCATCCAACAACCTGTCAATGTACACCTCAGGCCTGCCTTCCAGCGCAAACTTCCAGAAATCGCTAAACCTCATATCCCTGAGCAGCTCGCCCAGCTTTACCGCCATGCCGGCGATAATCATCACGTCATCCCTGGAATCATTAACCGGTTTTATACCGCCCTTCCAAATCTGTACAAATGGGTTGGAACACGACGATGTAATCTCGTGTGTCTCAAATTCAGCCCAGGAATTGGCCGGGAAAGCAAAATCGGCATACTCAATGGAACCCGTCATCTCAATGTCTGTTGACATGATTTGTTCAATGTTTGGGTTCACATTCTTGAGCATCTGGTATACGTGCTTCGCATTGTTTATCAGGTTTACATTAGTAAACCATAAGACCTTTGTAGGCGACGGCATGTGCGTCTTACCGGTAAAGCACTTACGGCCATATTTGGGTGTGTTGACAATCAATGGCCTTTCACTGTGATTCCAATATGCCACCTCTTCATCACGCGCCCTACCTTTGATGCTCAAATCCTTCGCAGACGCATTCGGGTCGAGGTTTGGATTGAAGACATCTTCTGCTACCCAACTATAGAAACCAGGGCCGCACCACTTTGCTGCCTGGAAGTTACCTGCCTTGTAATTACCAGCCCAAGTATGAGAACCGGAACCGGTATAACCAACGTTCCCCGTTAACATAAGTGGCAGATAGGTAGACCTGTTCATCAACGTTGCATGGAACCAGTGATTGATACCTTCACCGTAGTGAATTGCAACCGGTTTGATCGTCGCAATATCATGAGCCAACCTCTCGATAAGCTCTTTTGGCGAGGTTGTTATCTCAACCACGGTGTCAATGTCATAATCTTTCAGATGTACCTTGTACATCTCAAAAATGGTCATAACTTCTATTTCTTTACCATCAACGGTTTTCAGCTTGAACGTACCTTCAATCGCGGGGTCAATGCCCTTTGCAACCAACTTCTCACCTACATCGTCTCTGGTAATTGGTTTTGGTCCTTTTGTCTTCGTATCCCAAACAACGAAGTCTCCAACCATCTCACGCTGTTCATCTTTCAGGCCCTGTATCTTATAGCTTGGCCCATGAGAGATATCTTCCAGCTTGTAGCCTGGTATTATATCTTTCGGGCTCAACCTCTTCAGGGTATCCGTCCTGACAAGCAATGGGAAGTCGGTAAACTTCTTCATGTAGTCTGCATCGTACAGCTTCTCGTCCATCAGGATTTTTGTAATTCCCAGGAAGAGCGCCGTATCCGTGTTACACTTAATCGGTATCCAGTAATCAGCCTTTTGTGCAGACGCACTGTACTCAGGGGTAATAACGACGAGCTTTCCACCCCTCTCCATCACCTGGGTAAGCCAATGGGCCTCAGGCATCTTATTTTCAATAAGGTTCTTACCGGTCTGTATCACTAACTTGGAAAATCTTATATCGTTCATATCGACGTCAGAAGTCTGTAAGCCGTGCGAGAAAGGATGCCCCGGGGCCTGGTCGCCGTGCCATGTATAGTTTGACCAGTTTCTTCCACCCAATGCCTTATCAGGACCTACACCTCTGTTATGCGCGTCAACAAGGGCAAGCATGTTGTTAAACCGGTACATGCCGTACTTACCAATCACACCGAGGAGTCCCATACCGCCGCGCCCCTTACACGTCCTCGTCCCGGCGCCATGCATTTCATCCACCATTTCTTTCGGGTAACCCTGATCGAGGAGTTTCTGTGCGCCTGCCTCCCCACTATATTTCTTGGAAATATGAATAATGCCCTTTGATGCGTAGGTAAAGGCATCATCCCAGGACGCCCTTAACAACTCGTCCTGTCCTCTGGCGTCGAACATATACTTCGTCTTATTTTCCGGCGTTAATTCAGGGAAACCATCATCCGCCCATTGTTTCCAACCCTTCCTGATAAGCGGGTATCTTAACCGGTAAGGTCCATAAACCCTTCTATGGAAGGTAAAGCCCTTAAGGCACATCCTCGGATTCCAGTTCCTCGTGGCCTTGTTTCCATAGATATCTGCATACCTTTGATGGTCGTAGTTTTGTTCAACCCTCATCAACACGTCATTCCTCACGAATGCCTTAACCCTGCAAGCATGAGTATCATTGGGAGAACAGGTATAGGTAAACGTCCGATCATACCTATATTGGTCACGATACACACTTTCCCAGGTCCTGTCGGGGTATTCGTCCAACGGATTTCCTACCTCTACAGCAGGCTTCAAAAGCTTGAATGCCATCGCTTTATCGGCGAGAGTAAAGGTCGCACCTGCCGCACCAGCCACCTGTAGGAAAGTTCTCCTCGTAAGCTTCATATTTCCTACTCCTTTCTTCATAAAAAACAATTAACCAGGTAAAAACTTATTACTATATTAAAAGTCTGAGATATTACGCATTGCACCTATATACTTCAAGGCATCTTTCACAGATGCCGTCATCGGGCGTCCAATTGGGAAACTCTTCCTGCACCGCCTTCACAAGATGAGGTTCCTGTTCAATATTTCCAACCCAATTATACGTCCGGAATTCACAAAGCGGGCATTGCGCGCCGGGAAGCAACGTTCTTTTCTTCCTTTCAGCCTTCCCAATCACCAAATCATCCGCTATAGCCATTACTTTATTAACATTTTCAGCCAAAGCTAAAATTCTATCGTGCGTTAACGTCCTGTCTTCCCACAACGCATTAAAAATCGCTTCGTTTACATCTGAAGGAAATCCATGATATAAAGCAGCGAACTCCAGGTAACGTCCTTCTTTATCAATGACGGTCTCTTTCCCCTGGCTTATCAGCCTGCTGTCCACGTAAATATCCCAAATCGTACTATACCGTTCCTTGATAATGCTCTCTTCCATGGGATTCAAACCCAGCCGCTCATCCTTATAACCAAAAGAAGCGGTAAGCATGTCTACAACGTGCATCAGCTCGTGACGGATAAGCTTTTTCAGGAAGACATTATCATGAAATCGCTCGGCTAATAATTTTACAACAACCTTCTTTTTCCCCGGCTCCAGATCAGGGCCTTTTACAAGGTTAGAACCCTCGTCAAACTGACTCCTGGCCTTAGCGACCACACCACCGGCAACCAAGCCGTCTATTTCGGAGAATTCAAGAAAGATTTCTTCAATTGCCTTATAAAAACCCATTTTCCTAAAGAAATCCCACTCTATCTTTCGAAATTTCGCGGGCCGTTCATCAGGGGTATGATTTTCGTAAATAGGATCGGCAAAAGTGTGATACTCATCCAAAAAGGCGCTATCACCGCTTTCTTCCTTCAACTTCATCGCTTTAAAAACTACTTCTTCAATTAAACCAGGGTCAAACTCAAGCTTCATAAAGCACTCCCGTTAAGCCTCAAAATCTTCATCCGAAGAGGAAGCGCAAGACAGGCACTCATCCGGAGCGCCTGCAACTACATCCTGAGTAATGTCAGATTCTTTAAACATCTCAGTCTCAATCCTCATCATCTTCATCTCAAGACCCACGAACTCTTTCGTCAGCACGGACAGGACAAAATAGAACCCGCTACCGGCCTTCTTACCTAAAAGAGTCGCCAACAACGGCACCCATTTCCCAACGTGTTCCTTTATGAATGCCTTTACCGCGTCCTCGCAGATTTGAGCCTTCTCTTCTCCATCATGCTCTATTGCGTAAGCTTGCTTGTAGAGCAGGAACTGCAGAAATTCAAGTTCCACGCTAACATGGTCGCACCGTTCTTTTTCCACGTCGGAGCCGTCCAAACCAAACGCCTTATAAAAACCCTGTATGTCTGCCAAATCCTGTACTTGCTGGTACACGTGAGCCGCCCCGTATTGCCCCTCATAAAAAGGGCATTCCTTCGAGATCGTGTGGCCAACAATCCTCAAATATTGGCTTTGTAAGTTTTCAATGGTAGAATTATCAAAAGACTTGCGTAATTCTGCCAAAGATTGAAGAAACCCTGTGGCTTTCTCCGTATCTTTATAACCGTGTTCCAACTTTTCAACAAGCTCTGAAAAATCAGCGTCCTTTAAGAGCGAAAGACTCTCTTTCGTCGGATGGAAAAAACACGCAGAAAGGATTTGATACATTGCGCTCCGCGCCAACAAACCCTCAACCTTTGGTACCACCTCTTTTTCCAAAAGGTCACTACCATTATTCGTCATAAAAACCTCGAGGTTAAATTGAATTGTAATGTTTGTCAGGTCTAATGTGTATCGGCTCTTCGACCGTCGTTCTCACGACCTCTTTACCGTCCTCACCAAGCCCGATAATGGTGTCGTTGTACATCTCAAACTTTTTACCATGTATCATGGTTTCGAAAACCTTCGGACCTTCTTCTATCCTATATTCAAACACAATGGTCTGCGACATCCTGAACAGGCTCATAACGGCGAGTAATTCCCTGGAAGGAACCATAAACTTCTCGATGGCCTCATCCACGCCCGGACCGAACATCTGCCTGAGATATTCCCTTGGCGCCCACCTTGGTGGTATGTAGTATACGTTTGGTTCCGTACCAAACTGCGGATACAGAGGCAACGCAATCTTCTGGTTCTTAATCAACCAAGTAATCGGATTTTTCGGATTATCGTCCAGGAATCCCTGAAGACGAATCTGTCCTACACAGGCGGTCATGCACCGCGTTTCCATTGGACGGCCTTCAGATATCGGATCGCGGCCTTCAATTCTCGGATAGCAGGCAATGCACTTTTCGCTAACCCTAGTCAAACCTCTGTACATAGGCTTCTTGTAAGGACACTGCTCTACGCACTTCCTATAGCCGCGGCATCTCTTCTGATCGATCAACACGATACCGTCTTCTTTTCTCTTGTAAATAGCTTTTCTCGGACAGGCCGCCAGACACCCAGGATAGGTGCAGTGGTTGCAAATCCTCTGAATATAAAAGAACCAACGGTTGTGAACCGGCAAAGACGAAGACTCGTCAGGCTTGCTGCTCTTTGCTACATCTTCCCCGAAGTTAGGGGAACGCCATTCCTTATCTTCCGGCACGTAACCTACAGCCCACTGATTAAGATTCTTCTTTTTGGCCGCTTCGAATATGGTATCTCCTTCATATACGCCGTAAGGTGACGTCTTCTCGTCCTTCTCGTTCGTATACCAGGTATTTTCACCATTATCTATGAGCTTCAACGTCTTCACGTCCCATGACTGCGGATAACCGCCATAAGGCTTCGTTTCTACGTTGTTCCACCACATGAATTCCTGTCCCTTATTGAACGTCCACGTGCTCTTGCAGGCCATCGTGCAGGTTTGACAGGCGATACATCTGTTAATATTGAAAACTGCCGCAAATTGATGCTTCGGCCTGGATTCAAAGTAGGGGTACTCCATCCTTCTCCCTAAATGCCAGTTGTGTACTAGAGTCATCTTCCCATTCTCCTTTCAAATATATCACAAAACAATGCTTGACTTAATTGTTAATAGTATCAGTTACCAAGCAATCCGCTCTAATTCCAAAGGATGCCATTGGGTGGAAATATTTTTCTGCCCATTCCTATCCTCTTTGTCTCCATTCCATACCGCCATGTTAAAATAGGTGCTTTCACCAGGAACAAACTGCACGTCAAAGGTATCACCCGTATTCAATGGACGGTGCATGATAACGGTCCAGCAACCATGCTCATACGCGCTACACCCATCAACATCCTGATGATCCTGTGTGGTTAACGTTCCAAAGCCTTCGGCATTCAAATCCTCAACAACCCTGCCCCTGTTAGGCAAAGAAAACAAGTTACCAGCGGAAATACCACCGGCCAAGATCGAGGGGCTTTGCATTAACCCTTTATGATAGGTTTGGCTAATCGGATTTGTGCTAAAATCATCATGCATTCCGGGATACTGAGAGGATACCTCATCTATGCCGCTAGCGGCAACCAAATCCACCTCCCAGTCTGCCTTCCAATTCCACAAATTCACAGGTTTTTGCCTATCACCCATCCTAGGACTAAACTTTTCTTCTGTACTGATTGTCACCTTGCCCAATGGAAACATCAGTGCAACCCCATCTCTAAATTGCTGCGGCGCGATTACCCTGCTATCTTTAGTTGCATCATCCCAAGAAACCTGAAAAAAAATAGTCATGCCGTCGTGGATGCCTTTTACCTCGGCGGTTTTAACAGAGCCACCGCCATTGGGAAATGCCTTATCCTGCATCTGTAAATTAACCGTAACACCCTTTACTTCTTTGAACGCACTACCCAACTCATGAACGGATAGGTGATACGGCTTTTCCATCTGCACAAACTTTACCAACATAACTTCCTTTACAGGGGTAAATTCCTCGTCTGACATTCCCTTTGCCCCGGGAGCGGCCTCTTCTGCGGCATATAACGCAGTGCTAAGAAAAACTGCTCCTAGCAGGGCTGTACCATACTTAAACACAGAAAAACACTTACGCATACGACCCCCTTCCTCTCAAAAAATCCGTTTCTACCAAAAAACCAGCCAACATTCTCAAAATTTACGATTTATTAAAAACGCAACGTTACAATGCAGATGCCATATCACACGATTACCCCATCAAAACCAGCACGTCAAATCCCTATCTAATCCCAGCAAATAAGATTCCCAGTTCAAAAATAATACACATTATCAAATAATCTATCTAAGTCATTTGTTATCAACCTATTACACAAACCACAAACACCCTGGCAACAGGGCTGCACACCAATCTATATTTCTCAAATGAAATGCCCAATGCAATCAGGAAACTATTCCAGACGAATAACCAATTCAACCCTAATTGGCATCTTCATAAGACATTCACTCTGCGTGGTAAGGACATTCGAATAATCACTTCCCTGGTCCATGGTCACCTGGCTGGGTAGGAATCCCACTGCCATCCCTGTTTGTTCTGTGGCAATCAAAACAGGTTTGTTCTATCATACCGGTAAACACCTTGAAGGTCGCTTCCCGGTCACCTGACAATGCTGACTTTCGAACTTTTAAAGCATGGTATATTATCCCATTTTTATATACATCAAATTCTTCTTTCAGGTTAGATATTTTTTCCGAATCGTCTGGATTAATACCTGCGTGTTTAAGCCATTTATTTTGCCTTGGATCTAAAGGAAAGAAGCTTTCGTTTATTTTATAACTTTGATCCACTAAAGAACCTGCCTCATTTGCAACATATTTCAAATTACCCGCCAAGATTCCATTTAACATATTTCCTAACCGCTGCTCAATGTCCCGCATCAAAACCTTTGTTGGTTCAATGACATCTGTATGTTCCGTTACTTTTTCATCGGTTGCCCTAATTAAAGGGGGGTTGGAAATATTTATTATCCCTGTCACGGTTAAAACAGACAAACCTATGATTAAAAATTTCATCCGCCTCATAAATCACCTCCGTATGGTAAAATTAACTTATAAATAACCCTAAACAACAGGCATTCCGCTGTACTTTTCAGACAATATTTTTTCGGTCTCGGGTAATTCTAGCCTGATTTCGTTGCATTTTGTGACATTTCTACCCTTAAAGTGGGGAAGAAATATAAAAAATAGCGTAAATTTGTCCATTTGACCCAGTCTGTTCACTCAACCCAACGTACACGGCTTTCTTTACAATCGGGTTGAGAAAATCTTATCACATTTTGTGAAAAGCGCTATCGTTTGCAATTGTGTTTTTGGCCTCGCCGACCACTTCTTTTGTGATCTCCGAATAGCCTTTTTCTATGGCGTATTTTTCGATTCTTTTCCTGACCACTTCTCTGACGAATGAGGGTATCTTTTCCGTTTGCTCTTGCGCCTCGCGCGTCCAACTAACGGTAACACCGGAAGCCACAGGGGTTTCTTCCCATACTTCACGTTTGTTCGCAATGTGGTTTAGGAATTCTTTGCCGATTCTTGGTTCTTTGGACGCAGCAACTCCTGTCACTCCGTGGGAAACGGACACGCCTCTCGACTCAAGAGATACCTCGCTGGTACCATGCAGGGAGCCTTCGCCGGTAAGCAATATATTACACGGCGCTAATCTCAACAGATTTTCAGCATTACTGCCTATGTCCAGCCCGTTTGTGCTATGAACGCCCGTTCTACCCAAAATCAGCATCGCCGGTTTTGCATGCTCTACGTACTGCAATATCTTGCTATAAGGCTTGCCATCCATAAGCGTTGTATTCATCTTAATACCAGCGCTTTCGGCCAGACCGTTTACCTTGTCGAGGTGGTTCTGATAAATCTTTGCCAACCCCTTATCTATGATCTCCTCATGGAGCGTCTCCTGCTCCTTAAATCTGAAGACCTGACCAGCCTCCTTAGATAAGACGGTCGCAATGCTCTCAAAAGCGACACGGTGGTAATGAGGGTCAAACACCGAAACAGCCGATAGTGGCATGCCAAAGTGTCTGGTAAATTCAACGGCCGATTTCGCGCCAGACAAAGAAAGTGTGCTTCCATCAACGCCAACAACGACCACACCATCCATCTTGTTATTTTTGACGATTAAGACATCCGTGTTTATCCTGCGAACAACCCGCTCACAAACACTGCCGATGACGCTTCCTTTTACTGCGCCCAGCCCAACAACGCCTAGGATTAATAAGTCATAGCCATTCTTCCGCACTTCGTTGATAAGCTCGTGATAATTTTTACCTTCAATCAACAAACCCTCGTGCGGTATGTTTGCTTCCTGGCACTTTTTCTTAAACACGTCCAGATAAGAATCTGAAATCAATTTCAGACCCAGATTGATGAGAGAGCCATGCAGGTCGCGCTGCCGTTGAAGTTCTTTTTCGTCCTGATATTGCGGTGGAAGCCCCTTTTCCATATCACGGAACCGCTTCTGATGGAGTGATGCATCATATACATGGCATCCGACCAGCCTGGCGCCGAACTTTTTGGAAAAGGCTATACCAATGTCAATACAGGCGTTTGAGTGGAGTGAATTGTCTATCGCAACTAATATTTTTTTGTACATAGCGTGGAATCTCACTTCAAAGATTGTGTGTTAGGAGACTTTATATCGTGTAGCGGAAATTCATGGATTGCAGATTTTGCACGTAGGGCAAGGCTTTAGCCTTGCTATAGTCTGAATACGCACCAGGGATTGCAACCATAAAGGTCGGAAAAATACATCTTAACTATGGAAACGAAGCGGAGCTTCTGCTACAAGTACCTTCCCAAGCTGGAGCTTGGGAAGGAGAAAACGTAGTGACAAGGCACGCCTTGCCACTACGCATACGTTTGAATCAGAAAAAACATCTTACAACGGAAGCGAATCGGCGCTTCTATTGCAAGTGCGTTCCCAAGCTGGAGCTTGGGAACGAGAATGCTAATAGACTACTTTGACTCACGCCCCAGCTTTTTCCACTCGCTAATCGCGCCACCCGCCAAAGCAACGGTGCCAAAGCAACGGTAATCACAATCACAAACGCACACCGCATTATCGATTTAAAACCACTATCCTTGACCTCTTCTATAACAGCCGCCTTCTTTTCAGCAACCTGGGGTGAGGCAGCTTCTGCAGAAAACGAGCGAATGTGTGACACTATTTCTTTAATCCTTTTTTCAGGGATGGTCTTTCCCCACGGCGGGCAAAGATTGGATTTTTCGACTGACCTCGAACCGTCGGTAATTGACTTGATAAGCTGGTCATCCGTCCTCTTTTTCATGTACTCAGCGTCACAAAAGTTTCGAGGTTTCGGTTTCAGGTCAATCGTAAAAAACGTTCCATCACCTTTGCCTTTTGGCCCGTGGCACGGTGAACAATAGTATTCATAAGAGGCCTTTGGCGTAAGCAGATATGCCTGCTCACGCGGGGACACATCCAATGCCTTCGCAGAGCCACAAACCCCAATACTTCCAATGACCGCAACAAAAACAGAGATTATCGTCTTTTTATTAAACAAAAAATATCTCATTATTTTTTACTCGCTTTCTTCTGCACATGGTCTACCAAAAAACCTACCAAAGCCTTCAACTCATCATCAGATAAACCGAAGTTCGGTTCCACGGCTTGAGGATTTGCCTGCTGTGGGTTTTTCAGATGGTAGAGTATGTATGGCTGCTGAAGTCTATCGCCTACCGTTCCCAGGTTCGGGCCAACAACGCCACCCCCCTTCATGCCTTCCGCGTGGCAGGTATTGCAGCCTTTTTCATAAAAAACCTTCTCGCCGGCAGCAACAACTTCTGGAGCAGGTTCCCCCGTAATTCCGGCGGATGGTAAAGGCTCCTTCGTAATTAAACTCTTTTCCATGAAATCCGTCGCCGACTTCGCTTCGTCTGCCGTCAGGTTAAACTTAGGCATCTGCTGGCTCAGAGGACGGATGATATCAGGCGCTTGTAAAAAGTCGCGCTCCCAATCCATCCGAATCTTGCTGCCAACCATCGTCAGGTTAGGCGCGTATGAGCCGCCCTTATCCTGTATGCGATGACAGGTGAGGCAACGTACTTCGTAAAGTAACTTATCAAAACCGGCCAGACCCTGACGGTTTCTGTTTATCACCGGCATCAACTCCTGTATGCCTTTGATGTCGTGGCAAACAAAGCACCTCGCCCTCTCAATAACATCCTTACCCTTTTCAATCAGCGCGGCCTCTTTTCTAATCGTTTCAAATTCTTTTGCCGTCAGCACGCTGGCTTCAGGCGCCGCGCTCTTAGCGCCATTGTCACCTTCTTCCTCGTCTGCTTCTTCGGGGATAAACTGCGTATCGCGCATGACAAACTCAACTACCCCGCGCAGGTCGCTGTCATTAAACCGGAACTGGGCCATCATGGTATCCGGGAAATGTCCCTTTGTGTCACGAAGCCACTCATATAACCAATCTCTATTAATCTTGGTGGTAATCGCGCCTAAATCAGGGCCAACACCCACATTTCCGCCGAGACCCTTTATCGGATGGCAAATTGTACAACGCGCGCGGCCCCACACACCCTTGCCGCCATTGAAAACCTTGTCCATCTTGTTGTATTCATCTTCAGAAAGGGCGTCTTCTTTTTTCAGGAGATAGGCGTCCCACGCAACTTGCGGCAATTCATTTTCCTTGATGCTGCCCAAATAGGCTATAACGGCCTTAATCTCTTCGAAATCAAGACCAAGATTCGGCATCTTTGCATTTGGCACCACTCTCTTTGGGTCAGCAATCCACCTCGATATCCATTCAACCTTTGCTTTATTGATAACGTTGGTTAGCGGGGGACCGTTTTTAATCCTCTTATAAGGGTCTTCAATATCAATCGGAAGCTGTGACCATTGCTCAGGAAGACGATACTTCTTATCTAACTCCAGAAAAAGCGCATCAATCTTCCGCTCCTGAGCGAAAACAACGCCCGCCGGGAGCTTCCATGACAGACACGTCACCATCGTTACAATACTTATTGCATATAAAAGTATGCCAGGCCTTAACCTCATAACAACTCCTTAACTAGTTATAATTTTCTATTCCTGTTCTTCGTCAAGTGTTGGTGGGAATCTGCGTAATCTTGCCACAAACCACATCTGAACACTCGCGCCAATGACAATAGCTATCAATACGTATGCAAAAACCGTCTTCGGTACAGGCTTTTCCAGCACAACATAATACCAGGAAGAAATTGATTTTTGACCGCCAAAATCACTATTAGATCCATCCCAAACCGCAAATGCCAGAGGAATCAGCTTACCGATCTCGAACTGAATGTCGTTCTTCGCGTCCTCTGTCTTCAGCGCCCTCTTCATAAGGACCTTCCAACGTCCGTTCTTGTAAACGCCTTTCCCCGTAACACCCTGGCTTTCGACCGGTTGGGTTGTAATATTTTTGAACCCCTTGGCATTCATCTCTGTAATGACTCCAGGCTCAGTCTCCGGCGCAACCGCCGTTGCCCCAAAGCCTTCCAGCCAATGTGCCTTCCAATGCCACAAATTTACCGTTCCGGATGAATCACCCATCGCAAAGTAAGGTTTCTTCAAAGATTCCGGTATCTTTGTCGGAAACTGTAATGCCACCGAATCCCTAAACAACTCTTCCTGCCTGTTCGTAGCATCGTCCCACTCAACCAAAAAGGTGATCTCGCTACCGGAATATAATGCCTTGACCATCACTGCGTCAGCAATCGGCGTCCACAACCGCGGACTGGCAATGATTTGCCCGCCCAGTGGGACCTCAACGCCAACCAATTTATCCCATGCCTCGTCAGTAGGCTCAGAAGGCAATTCGCCGCTCTCTAACAGCTTGACCTTAACAACAACGTCCGACGCCATAGGCTTGCTTATACTTTTTACGTAGTGGGCTAAGTGCCAACGGTCTTCATCCGGCAGTTTTTCCAGGTATGAGCCCATCGGGGTCTCATTAAATCCTGTAGAAATTGTACGGTAGATATCCTCTGCCGTATTACCGCCTTTAAAGAGCCACGACTTAGACAGGTCC
>JACVXV010000033.1:0-22882 GCA_015661205.1 Candidatus Brocadiaceae bacterium | reverse complement strand
CACTCGGTTTGCAGGGCTACCGTTAACGGGCCATCGCCCCTGCCGTCATCACCGTGACATTCATAACACTTGACCTCTTTGAACAATTCTTCTCCACGCTTTACGCTATCAGGAGTCGATAACACACTTCCAACGCTGACCACCTTTGGAGAGCCATCCTTCTTAAACTGATCATTAAATGTCTTGATGTAGTAAAGAACCTGCCACCGCTCCGCTTCGGAAATCGTACTCCAGAAGGGCATAGCCGTACCTTCGATACCGCTTGTAATAATCCTGAACAAGTCTTCATCGGTAGGAACGGAGCCGAACGTGGTAGAACGCACCTTGTACTCATTTCTGGTGAAATTCCTCGGTTTCGGGAACATGGTCTTCGCAGCAGGGCCGTCTCCGCCACCTTCAATTCCGTGGCAGTACCAGCACCTCTTCTCGTAAACCTTCTTGCCGTCCGCTACGGCCTCCGGCGTCTCCGCCGGTTTCTGCGGTACTTCGTGTTTATACGTTCGAAACAGTTGAGACGTCTGCGCGGAAAGCTCTGCGTTTCCGGCAGAAAAACCAACACACGTCCCAATAAAGGCAAAAACAACTAAGTTACTCTTAAATGCTTTTATCATAGTATTTATTTGCTCTTCTATCCATTGCCGTTTATAAATGTAACGTCAAAAAATTTACACCCACACTGATGTGCGCGCCGCACAACACTATTCAGCCTTTTCACGCTGACGGGGAACAACACCTGCCGTATCATACTCACCCATAATAATCTTCCAAACCTCATCGTCTTTCAGATCATCTTTCCAGGAAGGCATGGCAGAATCCCATGGCGTTGATTCAGATGGAAGGCCAGGAGCGCCTTCTTTAATACGCCAAAAGGCATAATTTTCCACAACCGTTCCAATCGTGCCAGGGTCCTGGAAGTTAATCGGCCTTAAGCGGAAAGAATTAGCAAACGGCCCGTTGCCATCCGCCTTAGAACCGTGACAGGGACGGCAATACGTCTGGAAAAGAATCTTACCTTCCTCAATACACCGCCGCTGCGTTTCAGGGTCTTTCTCACGGTAAGGGTTATTCTGCTTTTCATATTCCTGCGGCAAGGTTGGATGCTGAATACGCAGCTCAACCGGCGACGCTACCCCCGGAATCGACCATGAATACACAAACCACCCAACAACCAAAGGAAACGCTATGAGCAATAGCTTTTGCAACACAAACTTTAACGCCGGCCCCCTGTCAGGTAACAGGAAACTCAAGAAATCAACCAGCTTTTTGTCGCTCGTCGTGGCATACACCAAACCAGCCAGCACGCCCATAATAATATACCACATCATCAGGGTACTTGGCGTCGGCATGGGGTGATCTTTTGCCATCAACACCTGAAAAACCTCTGGAGAAACATATTTCAGGAAAGAAAACAGACAGATGACAGCCAAAATTACCCATATCATCAAAAAGTTACTGCGTTTTTTAGACATTCGTTAACTCCTAACTAGTAATTCAGTCGCATACACCACAACGTCATGGTTTTACTTCAAGCTTTGCAAAAATGACACAATTCCATAAAAATCTCTGACACTCAACAACTCGCCGATGTTACCGGGCATAATGGAAACATCCTGCTTTTTCATTTCCGCTATGTCACTCTTCGGTATGACCACCTCTTCCATCGAACCGCTCTCTTCCTGCAACAGCACAAGCTCCTGGTCTGTCTCACTCTTTATCAGTCCGTTGTAAGGTATGCCATCGGTGGTTATCACAAACATCGTCTCGTAGCCCTTCACAATCTTTGCGCTTGGCTTAAGAATCGATTCTAAGAAATACTCCGCGGTCTGTATTGCCCCAATGCCGGTAAGCTCAGGGCCAACCTTCTTGCCCTTACCATTCACGACGTGGCATTTGCCACAGGTAACTGGACGTGTATCATCAAAGAACACCTTCTCGCCTTCCTTTGCATCAACCACAACCGGCGGTACCCACGGCTTCACCTTCTTCTTAGACGCCTCCGGTATCTTGTCCTTGTATTTCATGATGGCGCCTATATCCGGTTCACCACCCAGCGACTGAAGATACGCTATAACCGCCAGGATTTTCTCACGAGACAGCATGATGGGCGGGTCATACACCTTGGGCATAATTTTATCATACCCCTTTACGATGTATTTTTCCGGCTCAACCATCGACTCAACGAGATAGTCCAAACCGGTAGGCATCCCCAATTCTTTCGCGCGTTCCTCAGCCCTCGACGCTAAACCATCCTGGTCAGGGCCTCTTGATGCGCTACCACTGGTGCCAATTTTGTGGCAAGTACTACACTGACCGTCACCCCAGAAAACCTTTTCCCCAGCCTCCGGGTTCACTCCACCCGCAGATTCACCGCCACCAGTGCCCGAAAGCCCGGCTACATACACGGTGATGTAAATATAAAACCCTATTATAGCAACTGCAAAAGCGGTAATTTTCAACATGCTCTTATTCATAAATTTTTTCCATGCCTTCACTCTAACATCTATAGAATTTTCACTGATTACCAATCATTCCACAGCTTCTCACAACAACTGAAAAGGTTAGCCGCTACGAACGTCTAGTGGTCACCACCAGATATCGCGTCGTCGTAACCACCTTCATGCGCCTTGCTCTTCTTATCTCCCAGCCCCGCCAGCCAGAATACAAAGGCAACCAGACCGAGGAAAAGAGCAACAATCAAACCGACGATCCTACCCATGTACGCCAGGGTAGGCGTATATGCCCACGGGGAAGTGTCCTGTAAGACGCCATAAATGTGCCAATCCATTCTCAACCCCGAACGAATAAAACCCATAAGCCCCATCAATATCACGATAACCACGCACAGCATAATCAACGCATATTGCGACCTTACCGGCATCTTTCCCCAAACAATCCCACCGATCAGCTTTGCCTTTCTGAACGTAAAGATATCTATGAACGCGTTCATAATCAGACAACTCATAACCATGGCAACCTGGGTTACCGACAGATAGCGCAGCACCACGTTCGCCTTCTGCATGACCTGGAAGCCGTAATACCAGAAGTAGAGTACCGCCATTAAGGCCGTGACCGCAAACAGCAGCGACTGAGCCAGCTTCCCCTTGCTCTTAAACGTCAGGAAGGCGGCAAAGCAAATCATGCCCGACTGGATATACAAGCACCTGATAAGCGGTTTCACAAAGACCTTCATGTCGGCTTCCAACTCCACAAAACTCAGTGAAACTGCGTAAGAAACCAACATCAGCAGACAGAAGATCACGGCAGACATTACACCAATTTTACCGGACTTGCCTTGCTCGGAAAATGGCACCGTTTCTCCCTTATTGCACCTGCGGTAGATAAGGAATGAAAAGAATGTGGCAAGAATAATCAAATTAACAACGGCGTTTTTCGCAGCCATTACACCGAAATACTTTGAGAAAGGATGGTACTGCTCGCCTATCATCGCCCTTTCCTCACCGCTGAGCGGCAAGTTATGCGGCGTAAGCCATACGGCGAAGCACATAAAGATTATCAAGACAAGGAACTTGATATAGCCGGTGTAGCGCTCAGAACCCTTAATCCTACCCATGCCAAGCCACAGATAATAGTTTGCCCCGATAAAGAGCATACCGATCAATATGGCCTGAATAATGAACGTCCATGAGAAAGCGCCACCCATCATGATGTTTCCCATAACCGGGCTCGCGCTATACACCTCACGCCCCAGCCAGTATCCGGCAAACGGCAGGGGGATTAGCGCCCCGATACCGATAAAATTACCTACATAACCCATCCAGTCATAGTGAGCCCTTTCCTCTGCCGTTTTAGAACCGAGGAACTTCACTGCGGCATACGCGCCCACGATAAACCCGCCAAAACAGACGTTTGCAATCAGTCGATGGAGGTTTACCGGCATCCACAACAGGTTATATACTGCGGCATACAAACTAACAACCTTACCCGTAGCAGGCACAATTCCTGCAGGACTCATCATGTACGTTGCCCAGGAATTGGTAATAAACATCAGCCCCGTTCCGAACAGGTTCAGCATCACGCCCAAAGTTATATGTGACCACTTTTTGGCAGGCGTCCCTTTCAGGATATCCCAGGAATAGTAATACCCGTAGAGCGAAAACGCCTCGCCGAAAAACATCAACGCATAGACGTACATCGTTGGGGCAAAGACATTTGTCATGTGTCCCATAAACTCAGGATACAGGCCATACAGACAAAAACCCAGCAAGCCGCCAAGGGATGCCGTTGTGGCAAACGCGGCGGAAAGAAGCTTGGTAAACTCCTTTGCCATCTTGTCAAACTTTATGTCTCCGCCCTTGTATCCTACAATCTCCACGATTACTGCAAATATAGGCACACCCAGCACAAAGGCCGCAAACATAAGATGGAGTTCCGATACGATCCAAACGACGACGCGGGAATCCAACCCAAAAAACGTGCGATACTGAACCGGCCCAACCTCTTCTTCCTCAACTGCGGCAGTAGTGGTACCAGCAGAACTCTCAGTTCCTTGCGCCGCAGCAGGCGCTTGTGCCGGATCAAACTGTGGCAACTCAACACCGGCGGCAGGCGCTTCTTTCACTGCTTGCGCGGACACAACCGGCGCGAAGAAACTGCTGGAAGAAAGTACGGATAGACTAGATAAAACAATTGAGAGGAAAAACAATGTGGCAACAACGAACACACTTCTTTTCTTGGTGATATGCAGTAATATCTTCAAATTATTCATTAGCTGTACGCCTTTTCAAAACAAAGTAAGTTACACATCCTTAAAAGAAAAACTTGATTACCGTTATTTACTTTTTAGCAAAAACCAAGTCGGCCGACGTATCTTCCTTCGGCTTCACAACCACGTCAACCGTCTTCTTGCCGAGCTTCTCCTGCCACGCCTCTAACTTGTACGAACCGGCAGGCACATTATCAATCTTAAAACGACCCGCTTCATCGGTAACCGCGAAATAGGGATTGGCCTTCACGATAACGAACGAGCTCATCCACTTGTGGACGTCACACGTAATCTTAACAACCTCCGGAAGTTCAAACTTCTTTGTCAGCTTTCCACCGCCAGACACACCTTCATTAAAACCGGCATTTTTAATAGACCAGGAATGAAGGTTGTGCATTACATTGTCGCTATTAAGCATATCAACGCTGGCACCAGCCGATACGGCAATCACATGGGGAGTAAACAGACATTCCTTCTGGTCTACCACACCCGTTAACACCTCGGCCTTTTTACCGGCTGCAATTTCAACCAGGGAAACAACCGCGTTCTTAATCCCCTTTGATTCCCCATTCACAATCAGTTCTTCCGACTGCTTATTGTCATGGCCGCACGTCTGCTCATCCTTATCAACCTTCAACATCTTCGCGGAAGGAACGTCGCCTTCATACTTCACGACGCCGCTGATCGATCCGCCATCCTTTACGTCAATCTCCTTATAGGCGTCCGCCGCCGTGCCACAATTGATCCATGCCCCGTTTATCACACCAAGCGCTAAACCACCAACAATAGCCGCATATCGCAAACTTTTCACAATCTATTTCCTCCATCGTATGATTATTTTAAAAAATAAAATATCATTAACTTAAAAACGCAACGCTTCTGCGAGAAACACAAAAACTCGTCACTAATATTATATTTGTAAGAGAAATTTGTCAATCGTAAATTTTCTTCCTGCAAAATAATTCATGCCGGTATCTCACAAAACCCGCGAAAGACTTCAACACCCCACAATATTTATTCCCGTTGAGTAAAAAAAATACAAAAAATTGTAAACTCTACATAACTATCTGAATACTGCACAGTTAGCACAGAAATATTTGGCACGGCCATTTGCTTTTTCACCCTTAACAGCCGTCGCCATATTTCACCATTGAAATACCAGTTTCAAACCTAACAAATCCCGGCGACAATTCGTCCCACTATAAATAAATAGAACGATAAAAACACACAAACAACCGTTCGCTATATTGTCCACCGGGAAATGCAAAAGGCAGAAAATACCCTTTTTCGTGATACTTTAGCTGCAGGTTTTGGGTAAAATCATTAATCTGGTGGATACGCTTCGCTTAATCCACCCTACGAACTACGAACGGACTTTATTAACTTGACAAAAATCATTGCCCTCAGTATGCTAACCAGCGACTATATAGTACGCCTAACGTATAATTGGCTTTCGAAATTCATCACCAGCGAGGAATTCCTTATTGATGCACCATATTTTCGTCTTTGAAGATTACCAATATCTCCAATTAAACCCGCTGGTATACACACGTACCGCCTACGAACTGCGTTGTGGATTTTTTACTCCTTTAGAAAGGATCGTAAGCCACTACCCCAACGTTGCCGTCAACCTCTATTGCAGGGATTACCTGGCAGACGTTATGCGGGAACAACACCCTTACCGGGTGAATGAACCTCCGTCGCCGGATGCCAATTGCCTCTTTCTCAATGGACGCGCCATATTCCCCTCGCCCATTCCACTGGAAGGCCCGGAAGAACTGGGTATGCAGGGAGAAACCCTTGTTTACGCCAGACTCCGCGCGAACAATACAAGAGGCATTTCGCACGAAACGTTCCTCTCAAAAGAGCTCGTTGAACAGTTGAAAAGCACGTACAATACAATAACAGCCGATACGCCCGTTATAAACTACTTTTGGGACATTATAAAACTCAACAAATCTCAGATAGAGAAGGATTTCGCCTCCACCGTAAAAAATGGCTCCCTTTCCGGGAACCGGTATGAAGGCGTCCACTTTATTAATAGAGACCGTATCTTTATCGACCAAGGCTGCGCGATTAAACCCGGCTGCGTATTCGACGCCGAAAACGGACCGATTTACCTGGGCAAACACACTACCGTCGCCCCCAACGCCACCATCGAAGGCCCGGTCTATATCGGCAGCCACTCCACCGTACAATCAATCGCCAGGCTGCGTCCGGGCGCCAATATCGGAGACCATTGCAAGGTGGGCGGAGAAATCTCGAACACCGTTTTTCACCATTACAGCAATAAGCAGCACGATGGATTCCTCGGCGATTCCTACATCGGCTCATGGGTCAACCTCGGCGCCGACACGGTAAACAGCAACCTCCTCAACACCTATAGAATCATAAAGGTTGAATGGGAAGGACGGGTCATTTGTACGGATATGATGTTTCTCGGCGCGGCGCTGGGCGACCATACAAAAACGGCCATTAACACAACTATCATGACGGGCAGCATGTATGGTTTTTCCTGCAACGTTGCCACGTCCGGGTACCCGCCAAGATACCTCCCTTCTTTTACCTGGTACTCCGATAAAATCCGTTCCGCTTACCTGCCGGAAAAGGCGCTGCTGGTGGCAAAAATTGCAATGAAAAGACGGGATAAAGAAATGAGTCCCGCCGAAGAACAACTCTTCAAAACCACATTCCTTCGCACGGAGAGAGAAAGAGACAGATCAAGCTATGGAAAAAAACTTTAGGCAAGAACGCATTATTATTGATACGAGTATCTTTACGAATCCGGACGTATACCAATCGTTTGGAGAGAGTCCCACGGAGTCGTTGCGTAGCTTTCTGCAAATTATCGGTAAGATGGATGGCCCGACTTTTTACATGCCGCCGTCAATCTTTCAGGAATTGCTCAACTTTGTTGAGATAAAGGAAATCCCCACTGACCTGCAAATCCGCATCTTCCAAAAGCCACCGAAGCGGTACGAAATAACCGTTCCAGCCTTTTTACTGTATGAACTCATTGAAGACGTGCGCCATCGGATTGACAAAGGGCTGCGGCTGGCAGAAGAGGCGGTAAGGGAAACGTCGCCTGAAACGGAACCGGAGATGATCGCCAATCTAAGGAAAAAATATCGCGCCGCCCTGCGTGAAGGAATCATCGACAGCAAAGAAGATGTAGACCTCATCCTCCTGGCAAAGGAAATGGACGGCATCCTCATATCAGCCGATACCGGCATCGTCAAATGGGCCGACAAACTAGGCATCCGGTACATCGACCCCCGATTACTAAGGGGCATCCTGGATAAGCTGACGCAACAGTAGGGCGATCCTTTAGGGTTGCTCCACGGTATAGTATACTCTGTAAAAACTTCTTTTTTGGTAAGTTTTTATAAACCACAAATGATTTCCCACCGCTTGCGCGTTGGGCTACTGTTGTGTTGCCCCTATCGGGGCATTATGTATTCATGGAGGAGCAAGGCTAATTTACCCCTTCAACGAAGACGCGCCTTTCCTTTTTGCCAAAAAATTAACTAGTACCTGGTCAAGCGGCATTGAGGTATTGATAAGCTGGTACTCAATCTGGTTTTCGTAGCACGACTGCTTAAATTGTTCTATAAAACGGTTGATGCCTGCAAGATAATGCTCTTTGATGGATTTGGGATCGGCCAATACACGCCGGTCATCTTCCAACGACTCGAAATAGGTAATGGTCTCGAAGGGGAAGGTGAGTTCGTATGGGTCGAGGATATGAAATAAGATAATCTCGCTCTTCCTGGATTGGAAATGCTTGATCCGACGGATTACCTTCTCGACGTCGTCAAAAAAATCAGATACGATAATAATAAGGGCGCGCCGTCCGATTTTCCCTTCAAATTCGGCCAGCGCAGCGGCAACGTCGGACTTGCCGGCGGTCTTAAATCCCACCAGGGCATTCAGGAGGACGTGCAGATGAACAATACGGGATCGCGGCGGGACGTATTGCAGCACCTTATCGCGAAAGTTAATCAAACCAACGAGGTCCGACTGCTTTAGCAGCAGATAGGACAATGAGGCGACAAGGTTGCTTGCGTATTCATATTTGCTGACGCCGGCGGATTGGTAACCCATTGAGCCGCTGGTATCAAGGAAGAGATAACACTTGAGGTTCGTTTCTTCTTCAAACTGCTTGACGTAATATTTGTCTGACCTGGCGTGTACCTTCCAGTCAATGTGCTTTATTTCACTTCCCGGTGAATACTCCTTGTGTTCAAGGAATTCAATGCTGGAACCCTGGTAAGGGCTTTTGTGAATACCGGATAATATGCCGTCAACAACCTGTCTGGCCCGTAGTTCCATACCGGCAATCTTTGACAGCGTTACGGGGTCAAACGGGCTTTTGTCCATTATTTTCATTCCTGCGGCATTTCAAAAAGTTCGACCGAATAGGAGAACGGCGCGCCATCCCTATCGACTGCCACGTTGCACGTCTCCCCAAAACGCTTCGTCTGGAGATAATGCACCAGTTCCATAACACTCTTCAGATTTTTTCCGTCTATCGACAGGATAACGTCGCCGGGCAAAATGCCCGCCTTTTCCGCAGGGCTTCCGGGGGTGATGGTCTGGATAGCGAGTTTCTTATCGCCCGTCTTGGGGATTTGAACGCCCAGGTATATCCTCTTTTGCTCTATCACGGGGGAAATAACCCAGATGAAATCAGCGGGCTCTAAGGGGACTTCCGCCATAAAGATGTCCTGATTGGTTAATGTGGGTTTGCCTTCCAAAAATTCAGCCGGATAAATGGTGTAGTAAGGAAACGGATTGCGGCGGAACACCCTTTTCGGTATGCCAAAGTCGTAAATAATGTGTCCGTTGCCCGCGAAGACCAGCATTTTCTTGCCTTTGCCCTCCCAGGAAGTCATATAATCGGTGATCGTCTGCGCCATATATTCTTCCCACAAGGACTGCACCTCGTTATACCGGTCAAGGTTCGCGCCCTGTTCCAGGTGCTTGCCGACGATCTTTTCCATGTAAACCCGGTGAAAGAAGTCTGACGTGTCCATTTCCGGCACGAGCTTCTTCTCCTCTTCGGTCAAGTCCTTCAAGCCCTTTTTGCTGACCATTTTTACCACCGTTTTGGGCGCATTGAGCGCAACTATCGGAATCTTCTTTTCACGGGCGAAGTCAAGGATGTCTTTGTACAAGGTGTAGTCGTATCCCCATTCCGCGTCCCATTTGGTATCCTCAAGGAACTTATTCTCGTCAATTTCACCGGCAACCCAAAGATCGAGGAATGGCTGGTAAGGTCTCGTAAACATCTCCATACCAACGGCGATATTCCCCTGGAATTTCTCATAACACGCCCTGAGCACCTTTAATTGCACCTGGTGCGAGGCCTTATTGGCGTGGGTTTCCCCGACGTAGAGAATGCCCGGGGAATCAAAAAAGGAGGAAAGGTTGGGAAAGGAAACCTTATTACCGGTGGGAACGTGGATAATATCATCGACGGCAATCTGCACCGGAAAATACTTTAGCCTGTCCGATTCGGAGAAGGCGCACAGAGGAAATAAAAAAGAGGAGGCCAGGAGCAGCATAGACGCCTTTCCAAAACTCTTCAGCCACAGATGTTTTATCAGGCTTTTGACGACCTGCCTGGCGCTAAAACCAATGGGCGACATATCGGGAAGCACAAAGTCAGGCGTCCTTACGGATGATATGGGATTACCGACGATTTCTATCCTCGTAATATCCTGCTCGCCAATGCCGTGCGCCTTTGCCGTGCGCAGGATCGGCACGTGGGATGGATGGACGTTGATGATCTCGGCTATAACCCGGTCAATAGCAATACAATCAACCCCGCCCAGAATGAGCGCCGTCTGCTTCGGTACGCCTCCGGTTGGCCCGCGTTTCTCCATGGACATAACGGCATCCACCAGGGTAAAGACGGGCTTAACGGCTTGATAATTCGCCAGAAGCATTTCCGTGTACCAATCAAGACAGTTGTTCGATTTGAAGTGCCTCCAGGCCTTTATTTTTCCGGAAACGCACCCGTACATGTTCTTTATCGCCGCTGTATATAACAACTGGCAGTGTACCTTGAGTTTTGGAAGGTTGATGATGGCGTCTACGTCAAGCGCCTTGCCGGAAACGGTTAGTTTGAAGTGTTTTTTCCCGCAATGTGCCTTTATCCTCCGCGGTGCGTCGAGTTCGACGATCTCAATGCCATGCTTTTTTGCAAACTGGTCGAGTTTTACGCGTTTAACAATGTCTGCTACCGCGCCAAAGGCGGGGCTATCGCCGATAATAACCTTTGCGCCTGCTTCCAGTACCTTTTCAGCAACAACTTCTATGACAGTCGGGTGGGTAATAATGCACTCTTCCGGACGGCTTTTCTTTAGCCAGTTAGGTTTTAATAATACCGTTGTCCCTTTTTTAATAATGGCCTGGATGCCGCCGAAATGGTTAAAGGTTTGCTCCACTGCTGCAACAATCTTTTCTCTATCGTAACTCTCACAGGAAACGACCGAGACACGGGTAGTAGCACTATTATTATTCATAAGAATGACGCACGTCGCCTCATTAAAACATTGATGGAGAACTGTTACGTTTTTTATCCGTAAAATCAGTGTAATCTATGGTTCCGGTAGTTCTTTTCAAAACTCTACTCACGGTAAAGATAAACTGTGGATAAAATATTTAATACCGTTGATTCTACCTTTAATTTAAAGGCTTGCAAGGAAATTTAATCTTTTCCTGTTTTTGATTTCCGGCGTATAGCAGGTGTTTGATATGCTGCCATACAGGTGCCGTAAATTAGGACTTCGGCGACATTCAACAGCGTAGTGGCAAGGCGCGCCTTGCCACTACAAAGTCGGTTTGAATTTCCTGTACATCAAGTTATGCCTTTCGGCGGCTTTATCGGGTTCACACGTAGGGACACGGCGCGCCGTGTCCCTACTCTGTAGCCGTGTTTTTTTCATGGAGTGCGAAGAACCTCTTCGCTCTACAACCGTATATTTTCAACATCTCCCTATTGACAGCAACAATCTTTTCAGTATAATCAGCATTCATGAAGGAAGAACAGAAACGTCCTACCATGAAACAATTACCGACCGGTGAGCGTCCACGGGAGCGGCTGATTCAATGTGGTGACGAGCAATTAACAGACGCCGAACTCCTGGGGATTATTATTCGGGACGGCACCAGGGACAACAACGCCGTTGACCTTGCCAGGAAGCTCCTATTAGCGTATGGCGACTTCCGGGGGTTGAATTCTGCCTCCATCAGTGAATTGTGTAAAACAAAAGGGATAGGACCTGCCCGCGCCGCACAGATCAAGGCCGCCCTGGCTATAGCCAAACGATTTTCCACTACCCTTATCAAACCCCATCAGCAATTCAAATGCAGCAGCGAGATATTTAACCACTTCCATGAACAATTACGCGAGAAAAAACAGGAACTATTCATGGCCGTTTTACTGGATAACAAAAACCGCATCATTAAGGTAGAATCGGAGGTAACGAAGGGCAGCTTGACTTCCAGCATCGTCCACCCCAGAGAGGCCTTCAAGGCGGCAATCAAAGAATCTGCGGCTTCGGTGGTCTTCGTCCACAATCATCCGTCAGGCGATCCGGAGCCCAGCAAGGAAGACATTCAGATCACTAGCAGGCTTGCAGAAGCGGGAAATATCGTGGGTATAAAAATCCTGGACCACATCATCATCGGTAATGATCAATATGTGAGTTTTAAAGACAGGGGGATAATGCCGTAATTGGGGTGAAATCATGCCCGTAGCGCGGGGGTTCATCCCCCGCCTGGCGTGCATTCCCAATGCCATTGACGGCCATGAAGGCCGGCGCTACACAAAAGACGTCGCCGTAGGCGATCTAATTCAACGTATAGGAATTTCAATGCCGTTGTAGGGACACGGTGCCCGTGTCCCTGTGTGCAAAAAAAGCCGCCGAAGGCATAATTTAATCTATAAGAAGAAATCCATACGTATGCTCGCAGAACAAAGAGGCTCTGTAGTATACGAACGCCTATCCACAATGCACTTGAATTATCCTCTTTAATAAGTTACCATGTTCAATAACTTGCACATCATAGAACGTAGTGGCGTAGCTCCAGGTTGCCGTTAAGCAGATGTTGATTACCGCTGTGGATATCACCAAGATATTCTTTCTGCCTGCTCAGCGGTAACTGTTCCAGCGAATTCATCCCTTAAAACCCCGGCAAAACCAACAATGACCTTTAACGGGATGTGAAGCTTATGTGACATTGATACTAAAACTTTTTGATTTGAGCCTGCTTATTTTTTCAAGGGCGATATTCAGGGACTTTCTATCTCAATGAATCCAAATTTGAAACGCGTACCGGGACTATCGTGAAAACATCCATTATTGCCCGTGGCATACGGGTAAATAATCTAAAAAACATTGACGTGGAAATCCCTCATAAAAAACTCGTGGTAATCACGGGCGTTAGCGGGTCCGGCAAATCCAGCCTTGCGTTTGATACCCTCTTTGCGGAAGGGCAAAGGCGATACGTGGAATCGTTCTCGGCATACGCCCGTCAATTCCTGGAGAAGATGGACAAGCCCGACATCGACCACATTGAGGGAATCCCCCCGGCTATAGCCATCCAGCAAAAGAATCCCGTTAAAAACCGGCGTTCAACCGTTGGAACAACGACGGAAATCAACGATTACCTGCGGTTGCTGTTTGCGCGCATCGGCAAGACCCATTGCAGTTCCTGTAAAAGACCCGTGCAGCGTGACAGTGTTTCTCACGTCGTTGAAACCGTCTTGTCCCTGCGTGAAGGCACAAAATTTCTCGTTGCCTTTCCCATTACTGTCAGCCGGAAGGTCTCAAACGAAGCACATATCAACCTCCTGAAAGAGCGGGGATTGGTAAGGATACTTGCCGGCAATGCGATCTTCGATATCACTTCGGAGGTAAAAGTCCCGGATATCCTTTCCGCAAAGTTTCTTTGCGGGATTATTGACCGGTTGGTCGTCAGGGACGGCATAAAAGAGCGCCTCGCAGACGCCTTAGAAACGGCATACCGGCTTGGCGGCGGCCATCTGAGCATTATCTATACCGGCACAGATTTGTCCGTGGCAACGGACGCGCGCCATCAGGGACGGCTGGTTGACATTGAAGGAGCCTCCTGGACAGAGTTGAAATACAGCAAGCAATTCTTTTGCAGTTATTGCCACATCGAATATCCTGAACCTATCCCGGCACTCTTTTCATTTAACAATCCGGTGGGCGCATGCACAAAGTGCCAGGGCTTTGGACACACAATCGACATCAATATGGACGCCGTCGTACCCGACAAAGATAAGTCCCTGCGGGAGGGTGCCATCGCGCCGTGGAATACACCCACGTATTCTTCGATGCTTGAATCGCTTCTGGAGGCGGCCCCTCGTTACGGCATTCCTTTGGACGTTCCTTTTCGTAAACTGACAAAAGAACAGTTAAAAATTGTCATTGAAGGGAAAGATGATTTTTGCGGTATCCACCATTTCTTTCAATGGCTGGATCAACGAAGGTACAAGATGCACGTCCGCGTGCTTTTAAGCAGATATCGGCAATACACGACCTGTTCTGCCTGCAATGGAAATCGCTTGCAGGAACAATCGCTTAATGTTCTAATAAACGGAAAGAATATGGCAGACGTCTGTATGATGGCAATCGGTGAGGCATATCAATTTTTCGAAAAGCTCCAGCTTACTGACTATGAAAAGACTTTAGCCCACTTACTCTTGCAGGAAATAACAAAACGGTTGGACTATATGATCAAGGTGGGGCTGGAATACCTCACTCTTGACCGCATGACCCGTACCCTTTCGGGCGGAGAAGCGCAAAGGGTCAGCCTTACGACTTCGCTCGGCTCTTCGCTGGTAAACACCCTTTACGTGTTGGATGAACCCAGCATCGGCCTTCATCCGCGAGATACCGACAAATTAATACGGATACTCGAACGGATGAGAAACATAAAAAATACCGTGATCGTCGTTGAACATGATAAAGAGATTATGAGGGCGGCAGATGAGATAATTGACATCGGTCCGGGCGCCGGTGAAAACGGCGGTAACATTGTATATCAGGGAACTTTTGAAGATATAATCGCACAGAGCGGTTCGCTTACGGGGCAGTATCTGAAAGAGAGCATGGCAATGCCCCTGTCCTCCGAAATGAAAAGGATTCCCGTCAACAAGGCGATGGTGCTGAAAGGCGCATCACACAACAATCTGAAGGGCATAGACGTAGCCTTTCCCCTTAACATGCTGGTATGCGTAACGGGGGTTTCCGGATCGGGCAAAAGCACGCTGGTGCATGACACCCTTTACGGAGCAATCAAAGAGCGCTTAGGCGCACGCGTGGACGCGGAATTCGTTGGAAAATATAAAAGCATCACCGGCGTACGCTTTATAAGAGACGTTAACCTGATGGATCAATCCCCGATAGGGCGCACCCCGCGTTCCAATCCTGCTACCTATATGGGGATATTCAATGCTATTCGTGAAATCTTTTCTTTGAGCAGAGACGCAAAAATACGGAATTTGAAACAGGGTTCATTTTCATTCAACGCGGTAGGGGGGAGATGTGATAACTGCGAAGGCGTCGGCGCTATAAAGGTTGATATGCAATTCCTTGCCGACATTTATATTACCTGTGATAAGTGTAACGGCAAACGATTCAATAAAAAAGTACTCGAAGTAAAACACAATAACAAGAATATTCATGAGGTGCTTGAGATGACGGTTGATCAGGCCATTGTCTTTTTCCATAATTCCCCCGTTATTACAAGAATTTTGAAACTTCTCCAGGACATCGGATTGGGATACTTACGGTTAGGGCAGCCGGCAACCACCTTATCAGGCGGCGAGGCGCAAAGGCTTAAAATATCCTCTTTCATGGCTTATGGGATGGGTTACCCGGAGATGTTTATCTTTGATGAACCAACCGTAGGATTGCACATGGATGACATTCAAAAGTTACTGGTCTGCTTCCGAAAGTTAATAGAGGCCGGCCACTCTTTAATCGTGGTGGAACACAATATGGACGTTATTAAATCTGCCGATTACATCATCGATCTCGGCCCGGAGGGAGGCAACGGGGGCGGGCATATTGTCGGATGCGGCACACCAGAACAGATAGCGCAAATTGAAACAAGCCACACGGGCAGGTATCTTAAACCCTATATTTTGTCATGATAACATTCAATAAAAAAAATATCACGTTTCTCTTTAGCTTGGTAATCAGCATCGTCTGCCTGTGGCTGTTTATACGGCACATCGAGTGGTCATTGCTGAAAAAAGCCCTGATGGAAGCAAACTATTGGTTTGTTATTCCTACGATCTTACTGCATTTACTGGTTTACCTTATAAGGGCACTTCGTTGGAAGGGGTTGTTGTCACACATAAAAACGATACCGACGTTAAACCTGCTTTCTATCACCTGTATCGGCTTTATGGCAAACAATATCCTCCCTGCCAGGGTAGGAGAGGTCTTGAGGCCGTTTCTGCTCTACAAAAAAGAGTCGGTCAAATTTTCAACGTCAGTGGCTACCGTAATTGTCGAGCGTATTTTCGATATGCTTGCACTCATCATCTTCACGGCAGTTACCATAGCACTACTACCTGACCATTCCGGACATATACATAATTCCTTTTCCCAGTGGCCAACACAGGAAAGAACCGACTTCGGGGAATCAGTTATCCTATCCCTGAAGAAGTGGACCGAGGTATTTGCCGTGGTTGGAGTTTTGATGATTATAGCGCTCTTTCTTATCGTTACGAAGCCTGATTTCTTCAAAAAAATACTCGAGAAACTCATATTCTTTCTATCTCACACACTCAAGAACAAGGTTTTTGCGTTTTACGATTCATTTGTGCATGGCCTAAAAATTCTGGAAAACAGGACAGAAACCTTCTGGATACTGGGATATTCACTCTTAATCTGGATTGTTTGTGGTGCAGAAATATATACTTTGGGGTTCTCTTTTCACCTGCAACTCCCTTTTTTAGGCGCATGCCTTGTTGCTATCTGTCTGGCATTGGCAATAGCATTGCCCCAGGCGCCTGGATTTATCGGGGTCTTCCACATCGCAGTTCTAAAATCAATGGATATCTTCGGAATACATACCCCGGCAGCCCAAAGTTATGCCATCGTTTTGTGGCTCGTTGGCATCCTTCCCATTACAATTATAGGATTTCTATTTCTCTGGAAAGAAGGTATTACCTTCCACGAAGTAGTCAAGCTGGAAGAGGAAATCGTCGATGGCAAACTGGAGGAATTGGAAGGCATACCAAAAGATACAGATGCCACTGAACCACAAATCCTCCGCGCACCCGGTGATGCCCCTTAATCCGGTATCTATCACCAAAAGCATCTGTTGTTAATAAGGTGCAAAAGTGGTTTTATATGGCTCGTGCACCAAAGGAAACTACAAGAACGGCTCGGATATAGACCTGACCCTGTGTAGCTGCACGGATTTGACGCTGGACGTGCAGTACAAAATCATGGAAGAACTAGAAGAAATGCTCATGCCTTACACAATCGACCCGTCCATTTTCCCGAACATCAGCGATCCCAACGTGGTTGAACATATCCGGCGCTTGGGCGTCACGTTTTATGAGGGCGTATGCAATTCTAAAACAAACAAAAACGATATCGGAGGTGTGGTATATGTTATCGGACATACATGAAATCGAGTCAAAGGCACTCAAGCTATCTTCCCGTGAACGCGCCCTTCTTGCAGAGCATCTCATCAGCAGTTTAGAGAGCCATGCGGATGCGGAGCGGCTGTGGATTGATGAGGCCGAGCGCCGATATAGGGAATACAAAGAAGGCAAAGTAAAGACAAGGCCGGCTGCCCAGGTATTTAAAGATGCTTTCTCAAAATTAGCATGATGCCTGTCATATTTCTTCCGGAGGTCAAACAAGAGATGATCGAGGTGTCCTTGTATTATCAATCACAGTCGCCGAGATTAGGAGTCGAATTTCTTTCTGAAGTTGAGCGTGCCGTAAAATCCATCGCAGCATCCCCGAATACCTGGCCAATTCTTGAAGGTGACTTAAGAAGAAGACTTACCAAAAGATGTTAGCGACTCAAATAAGTATACTTCGCCGGAAAGATTGAAAGGGTTGCCGCTGTTTTTACCAGATGCCTTCCAACGCTCTTCTCATGAGCTGTTAAGGTGGGACGACAAACCGGATCCCTCTACGATAAAGGTAAGTCCTTGGCAGCAATTAGGAACCGATACGAAAAATCCCACAGATGTATTAAGCATACCCTAAAGATGCTTTGCACCAACGCCAAATATTGACGGTATTCTTAGATTTATGACAGCAAAATTTAGATTCTCCTCAAATGATGTCGAGCATGATGATCACTTTAGCTCGTGACTGAACAAAAGCGGTGTTACATCCGGGCATTAAATCTTGTCTTTATTAAAACACCTAAATCCCGCACGGCTTTTGTGTATTCCGGTGGACGTAAAAGAGGGAGTTTCCGCAGGTGTTGCAGGTTGAAAGCTTTTCGCGCTTTTCCAGGTATTTCATCAAGGCTGTTACAAAGGTCGCGTGGCTCCAGGTTAGGGGCGACACGGATAGCGGAGTATTGGTGTAGGGATCTACCTGTTCGGCCAGGACGCCGGAGGCGAGGGAACGGTCTACTACCCACTCAAGAATGGGCAGGGCATTGTTCAACTCCGCTACGTTCTTCGCGCGCATGATTTCGTATTCCGCCAGCCACATCGTGCAGAGAAACCAGGGGTTGCCGGGGACGTGTTCCGCGTCGGAGCCGACACGCTGATAGCGGTCGTTCATGTACCGTGCAATGCCGCCTACCGGCGTCTTTACCCACAGATGCTCTTTTATGGCACTCATGGTTGAGGCCATCATGGGCGTCTCCGGGCTGAATACGTCAAAGGCGGCCAGCCCAAAAAGGCTTGCATCCACGGTCATATTAAGGTCGTATCCTGTGGATGTCCTGGTTCCCATTCTTGCAAACCGCCCGGCGTCTTTATTAAAAAAATAGGCGATCAGGGCGTCCTTCATTTTGCCGGCGACGTCGTAATATTTGTTGCCACAATCGCGCTCCCCGAAGGCGCAGGCGAAGTTGCCTGCGGCGCGCAACCCTGCGATGACGGCTGCCGTCGTGAAGGTGTGGACGCCGTAGCGCTCCTCCCACAAGTCATAAGAATTAAGCGGGAGGCCGGTTTCTTCATCCCGAAAGCCCACCATAAAATCAGCGGCATTGAGGATCAGGCTCCGGTACAAGGGCTTGATAAACTCAATGTCCCTGAATACGTCGTAATGACTCCACAGCGACCACAAGACCAGGGCAATTTCATCCTCCTGAATGGGCAGGCTCTTCTTGTTGTCTTTCAGCCAGGGGTGCCACGAGCTGGCGAAGGAACCGTCGGGGTTGTATTTGTGGAGTAAATAGCCTTTTTGAGAGACAGCCTCGGCGCAAAATTGGAAGAAACGTTTTGTTATGTCGTTATACCCCGCCTTGATGAGGGCGTAAGAGACCAGCGCCCCGTCGCGCGGCCACATGTAAGAATAGGTGTCTTTCCCGGCCTGGGTAATGTCCGAGTCGTTCGCGGCGATGATGGCGCCATTGTTGTCGATTTGCGTGCGGATAATCAACAGGCTCCTTTTAAAAAAAGTAACCAGCCTTTGAGGGATGCCGTGGAAGTTGAAATGTTCCTTGTTAACCCACAATTTCCAGTAATTTTCAGTTCTCCTGATCAATTCCTCCGGCGACTTTTCCCAAATAACCTTATTGAGCTTTACAACCTCGCTGTACTTCGTCCCCAGGGCAATCCAATAATGAGCGACGTTTTCACCATGCGCTTTTACCTGGAGATTGACGCCTAACGTTGAATCAACAGAGCCTTGCGCAATGGGGTTTCCGCTCAAAACGCCGTCTTCCGCGTCGCGCCACGTCCCCTCCGCGCCTTGTGTTTCTTTGATTCCGGTGGCAAAGTGGTCTACCCCGCATTTGGTTGGGTCGCAGCAATTGATGAGGAGTATCGCTGGGCTTTGTAGTGGATGATGGCCATGGTGTCGGGGTCGTAGTAGGCGGTGTCCCCGATCTCGTTGCCGTAGATGTGAAAATCGTGGTTGAAGAACAGGCGTACCTCCCGATCCCGTCCTTCGAGGTTTCTGACGATGATTTCCTTTATAAACACATTTAGGTGGAAATCCACGGCGTCGTAGGCCTGGATTTCGATCTTCAGCCGGTCGTTTCTGGCCTTTACATCGGTGACCAGCGTTTCATCCTTGTATTGTAAGGTCTTTTGCCACTCCTCACCCATCCAACTGAACTGTCCATCGACCCAAATGCCCATCCGGCACGGATGGCCTATGGTATGGTTTTCCTTTCCCACGTAAGGGTAATAAATGTCTCTGATCCGATACTCGCGATCAAAGTTAACCAGCATCGAACCGTTTCCCACCGGCAAGTCTCTTGGCATAGTTTTTTATGACAGGTTCAAAACGAGCAGTTTCGGCTCCGTCATCTCCTCCATTGCGTAGCGGACGCCTTCGCGGCCAAACCCGGAATCCTTCACGCCCCCGTAAGGCATATTGTCCGTGCGGAACGAAGGCACGTCGTTAATAATCACACCTCCGACGTGGAGGTTCTCGTAGGCATAAAATGCCCGTTTTATATTGTTCGTAAAGACGCTTGCCTGCAACCCATAGACGGAATCGTTGAGATGGCTTATTGCCTCCTCAAAGGCGTCATACCTTGAAACCGTGACGGCCGGCGCGAATATTTCACAGGCGTTAATCTTCATCCGGGGCGTTGTGTTTGCGATTACGGTCGGTTCGTAAAATGAGCCTTTGCGGGCGCCGCCGTGCAGTATTTGCGCCCCATCTTTTACCGCCGCGCCAATCCAGGATTCGATCCTCCGGGCTTCCTGTTCCTCAATCATCGGCCCTATCTTTGTATCTTCATTCAGGGGGTCGCCCATTTTTAATGCCTTTACCGCGTCGAGGAATGCGGGCATAAAGGTATCGTATATTTTTTTGTCGATAAAAAGCCGTTGGAGTGATATGCAAATCTGTCCGCTAAAGGAAAAGGCGCTGACGGCACATCGCTTTATGGTATGCTCCAGATTTTCGTCACTGTCAATGATAGCGCCTGCATTCCCGCCCAGTTCGAGCGTTACCCTCTTTTTCCCCGCGATGTGCTTGAGACACCAGCCAACCGCTGCGCTGCCCGTGAAGGTGAGCATCCGGAACCGTTCGTCGGCTACCATCTGCTCTGCCAGGTTTGTTGCGCAGGGGAAGATGCTTAGCCCGCCGTCAGGCCAGCCCGATTCTGAAACAACCTCAGCCAGCAGCAAGGCCGTCAGCGGGGTCTTTGTCGCGGGCTTGATGATAATGGGGTTTCCCGACGCAATGGCGGGGGCTACCTTGTGAACTACCAGGTTCAGAGGGAAATTAAAGGGTGAGATGCCGAGTATGGGACCGATGGGGAAACGTTTATTGATTGCAGTCCTGTTTTGTGAACGCACGGAGATGTCTAAAGGCAGGTATTCCCCGGCCATTCTTTTGGATTCCTCCGCCGCCAGTTGAAACGTCCCGACAGCCCTTTCCACCTCAACCCGTGCGTCGGCAATCGGTTTGCCCGATTCCAGGGTTATCTGCCGCGCAAACTCCTCGCTTCTTTTTTGGATGGCGTTTTTAATGTTCTCCAGGATTTCCGCCCGGCGGAAACCCGGCAGTCTTTTGGTTTCATCAAAGGCGCGGACGGCGGATTGGATGGCGTCATTGACGTCGTTCTCGCTTGCCAGGAAGGTGACGCCCACCACGTCGTTATTAAAAGGGTTTCGCACCTCCAGCACAACGTTGCTCTCTTTCCGGGTATTGCCGATATAGTATTTAAATATGTTTTTCAAGGTTAGCCTCCGTTATATGATTGCAGGTGATGGCAGTTTTTAGTTTGTAAGACATTCATGTATATTTTCGTGGTAAGAGTACCCAGTTTATCTTTCAGGTCTGACTTTGAATTTACTATACGTTAAATTAGGCCTTCGGCGACATTTAACAGCGTAGTGGCAAGGCGCGCCTTGCCACTACACGTACATTTGAATTTCCTGTACATTAAAATAGGCCTCCGGCGACTTTTTCATGTAGAGCGAAGAGCCTCTTCGCTCTACAACAGGCCCGAAGGGCTGAAAGCACATAGCCAGGGGTGAAGCCCCTGGTAAGGAAATAAAAGATAACCAGCCCCGAAGGGGCGACAGAAAAGGACGTATAACATGGCTGGGACACCTATTTTTTCTAAAATTTATTATTGTTTTAATCACGAAAACAAAACATCCTGCCTCCCCTTCGGGGCTTGTATTATTTTATTATCTTTCAGGGGGCACGCCACCCCCCGCTATGTCCTGTCGGCCTTTCAGGCCTAACTTTGAATTTCCTATACATTAAATTAGCCGGGAACTTATATACCTCTATCAACGCGATCCCTTATCGGTTGGACGCCAAATCTGACAGCACCCACATCGAAGCGCTCATGGAAGGTATAAACCTATTTAAAAAACGGGCAGAGATTTAAAATGCCGTGAAAGGCATGCTACGGCCTTTTTATAGGCTGCATTGCTTATCGGGTTATCTTTGCGAGGATTGTGAATCTTCTTAATACAGTTCTCTTTTTTGTCAAACGCCCACAGCCCGACATTGATTGTCTGGAATACCATCAATGATTGTTCGGCCTTTGCAGCTTCATCGGGGGGTAGCACCACGTAAGCAGCATCCGCGTAATATTTGTAACGGTACGCCTGTGAAAGCCCCTTGCGCCAATCCTTTATCTTCATTTCAAAGGCGTGCAATACCAACTTCCGGGGGCTTATAAAGACCGACACAATATCGGCAATTCCCAATCCATGCACATACATTTCCCTGCCCATCTCGAAAGCCAGCCCCCCGTCTGCCTGTTTATCTAAATGCTCCTGATGATAAGCACGTCCAAAAGCCAACACAAAATCGGCCTCTGTCTGTCTTTTGGATGTTTTCAAGGGTAAGTTTTTGCGTGATTGTTTATGAAAAGGGATTAGATATTTTGTGCTGGTTCACCGTGAATTGGAATTTTGAAATGTAAAATAAGCTACAAAAGGATGGGGCTTTGCCCCAGACCCCAGGGTTTTTTAAAGGCATA
>JACVXV010000165.1 GCA_015661205.1 Candidatus Brocadiaceae bacterium | reverse complement strand
CTGTTGATACGGGTGGCGTCTTCCAGCGCGCGGGCCAGCCCCTTGAAAATGGCCTCCGCTATGTGGTGCGCGTTGGAGCCGTAAGGCACGTTCACGTGCAGGTTGACGCCCGCGTTTGCGCTGAACGCCTCCAGAAATTCTTCTATGAGTTCCGCGTCGAAATGCCCAATCTTCTCCGAGGGAAATTCGGCGTGAAACACCAGGGAGGAGCGTCCGCTGACGTCTATGGCAATATTGGCAAGGGCTTCCTGCATGGGGACGCTTGCGTGCGCAAAGCGGCGAATGCCTTTCTTGCTGCCCAGCGCCTCTTTTACGGCCTGACCCAGACAAATACCGACGTCTTCAACGGTGTGGTGGTCGTCCACAACGCGGTCTCCCACGGCCTTGACGTGCAGGTCGAAAAGGGCGTGTTTTGCGAGCAGGTCGAGCATGTGATCGAGAAAACCGACGCCGGTGTTGATGGCGCTGCTTCCTTCTCCGTCAAGATTGACGGTTAATTCGACGTGTGTTTCCTTTGTTTTACGATTAACGGACGCCATTCTTGTTGTCATAAAGTTCTCTTAAATGTTTCAATAAGGTTTCGATTTCTTCCCGTGTCCCTACGGTAATGCGAATGCAGTCGTCCAGCCGCCTCAGATTGAAATATCTGACCAGTATCTTGCGTGATTTGAGTGCGAGGTATAGGTTCTGCGCGGAGACGCCCTTCCTGCATCGCGCCAGGACGAAGTTGGTTTCGGAGGGGTATACGAAGAACCCCATCTCCAGCAATGCGGCGGCAAGGTACCGCCTTGTTTCAATAATTTTCGCCGCATGCGCCTTCATGGTTTTTTGATCGTCCAGCGCCGCAACTGCCGCAACGATGCTGAGGCGGTCGGTGTTGTACGAGTCCTTTACCTTCATCATGCCCGTGATAAGCGGCTCCTGGGCGACGCAAAAGCCGAAGCGTATGCCGGCCAGCGAATAGGATTTTGAAAGGGTGCGCAGGACGAGGACGTTGTTGTGCTTTTCCACCAGGCGGAGGCAATTGTCGTGGGCAAAGTCCGCGTACGCCTCGTCGATAACCAGCACGCCGTCTATCTTAGCGGCGATTTCCGACAATTTTTCGGGGGATATCATGGTGCCGGACGGGGAGTTTGGGTTGGCGACGAAGGTCACCTTTGCCCCTTTCACCACGAAATCAGCGGGGAGCGAGTAATCGTCGTTAAAATCAATGGCGCAGTCACGGCCATCCTGCAATTCTGAGAGTGTTTTGTAGAGCATATAAGAAGGATAGGGGAAAACGACCTTGTCGCCCGCGCCTGCAAAGCTCCGTATGATGATGGACAGGATATCGTCGGAACCATTCCCGGCTATGACCTGCTCCGGCTTTGTCCCCAACACTTCGGCAATCTTTACCCGCGCAGCGGTAGCCACCGGGTCGGGGTACAGGCGCAACTCCTTGTTTAGCGCGTCTTTGATAGCGTTTAAGACGCCGGGCGACGGCGGATAGGGGTTTTCGTTGGTGTTAAGTTTTATGTATTCGCCGTCTTTAGGCTGTTCACCAGGCGTATAGCCCGACATGCGTTCTATATTGTCTCGAAAGTAAGTCAACTACTGCTCCTTTAAAAATCGGTTACTGGTTACGTGGTGCTTGTGATAGTGAAAGATATATTCCCAATTTGTGTTGAACTTGCCTTGTCCCCGCTGGCGGGGGCGCAGGAACATAAGCACGGACTTAATTTTTGACAGGATAACAGGATTAACGGAATAATTTATCCTGTCTATCCTGTTATCCTGTCAAAAAAACGCTTATTGTGCGTTGCCTTGGGTTGTCGTATTGTGCCTCTTTGGGCGCAATATTGCTAATACGGATAGGCCGAGTTCGTCCACCTTTCATTTTTTAACTTAACACGTATGGAACACAGGCGTGGATTGGAATTTCCCATCGCGTTTTGTGTTCATACGCGGGGACACGGGCGCCGTGTCCCTACAACGCATTCTGGCATATCAAGATACTCTCCGCTACGCTAACCTGATTGTCACCGATTGCGTGTGCGCGCCCAAGCCTTCCGCCTCTGAAATTTCTGCGATGTCGTGGCAGGCTTTTTTGAGGGCTGACCTGGAATACTGTATCACACTCGATCTCTTCAGGAAATCGTTGACGGATAACCCGGAAGAGAACCGTGCCGTGCCGCCGGTGGGCAACACGTGGGACGGTCCGGCAATGTAGTCGCCAAGCGCCACAGGCGTATAATGTCCCAAAAAGATTGCACCGGCGTGCTTGATGCCGGGCAAAAGGTTTTTGGGTTTTTGTGTCATAATTTGCAGGTGTTCCGGCGCAAGGGTGTTTGCTATCTCAATGCACTCCTCAATGTTTCTCACCAGGACGACGACCCCGTAGTTGTCAAGGCACTTTTTGGTCTCCGCTCCCCGGTCGATCAGGGTCAACTGGCGCTTCACTTCTACCATTACCTGCTCAACCAACGACTCGGAGAAGGTGACCAGTATGGAAATGCCCGGCGTGTGTTCCGCCTGAGACAGCAGGTCTGAGGCCACAAACGAAGGGTTTGCGCTGTCGTCGGCAATAATCAACACCTCGCTGGGTCCTGCCAGCATATCGATACCGGCGTATCCGAAAATCTCTTTTTTGGCGAGCGTCACGAAGATATTTCCTGGGCCGACGATTTTGTCCACCTTCGGAATCGTTTCCGTACCGAAGGCCAGGGCGGCAATCGCCTGCGCGCCTCCCACCTTGTATATCTCGCTGATCCCACATTCCCTGGCCGCCACCAGCCTTTCCGGCGGAATAGTCCCATCCTTTGCGGGAGGCGTGACCATAACGATCCTTCCCACGCCTGCCGCCTGAGCGGGTATGGCGTTCATAAGCACCGTCGATGGGTATGAGGCCGCGCCGCCGGGGACGTATACGCCTGCGCTGTCGAGCGGGATATAGCGGGTGTCGAGCATAATGCCGTTCGCCTTCATGGGGCGCGGGCTGCGCACCCGTATATGCTCCTGGTATGCCCGTATGTTTGCGATGGCACGTTGAATGGATTTTACAAAAGCAATGGATATCTTCCCGTAGGCATGCTCGATCTCGTCATCCTTTACCCTGAGTTCGTCCGCCGAAAGTAAGACCTTGTCGAAGCGCTTACTGTAGTTTATAACGGCCTTATCGCCCTGTTTGCGGACGTTGCCGATAATGGTAAGCACCGTCTTCCGGTGATCGGAAAGGCCGTCCAGATTGCTGAGTTGTTGCTTAAGTGTTTCAATTTCCTTGCCGAGGTCGCATTGCCACGTCCTGAGTATCCGCATCAGTGTATTCTCTATAGTTTAACGTAAATAAAACATATTTGTATCACAGAGGCTTATTCCTGTCAAGGAAATCAATTTTAAGAAGAACGGTTGTTGTGGTACAATGCAGGGCAAGGCTTTAGCCTTGCAACTGTCTGCATACGCACCAGGGGTTGCAACCCTAAAGGATCGCCCAACTGTTGCATTGAATTTCCTATACGTTAAACCAGGCTTTCGGCAGTTTTTGATGGTGGACAAAAATGTTTAAGGCATTTGTGCCGCCCCTACGGGGCTTCAAAATATACGATCACCGGCTTCCCACCGCTTACGCAGTGGGCTACGGTTGTGTTGCCCCTGCGGGGCATTTACAGACGGCCTAAATGTTTTTTTAATGTCCCGTAGGGGCAAGATGGAGGAGTGTATGAATCAGGAAAGACGTCTCCGTACCGGTAAGGGCATAAAACGCCGAAGAAAAAGACCTGGTTTGTTGGCAATTTTTCTGGTGCTGTTATGTACGGCCGCCGCCGCGTTTTTGGTGATATTTATCATGGGCTACATAAAAAAGGCGTACGATTATAATCCCCAGTATTACGAACCTCGGGACCTCGAAAGGGGTGAGGTTGTAAAGGTACAACAGAAAGATACTTACCAAAAATCGCTTGAGACGGTTGAGGAGAAAAGGGCGCTCGAACACATTGTAGAAGATGACGCCGTAAAATCGGACGTCCGGATGGAGCAGGTTGAAAAGGGAATACTCAAGTCGCTGGAAGAGTTAGAGGCGGAAGAAAAGCACAAGACTATTTGGGAAGATCTGGAACGGTTAGAAAAAAAGAAACGCCAGGATGGGTTGTTGAAGGAGATGGAAAGGAATCCCGTCAAAAAATGAGGTAAATAATGATGGTGTACAATGTGACGCGCCTTGTTTTCAAAAAAAGGCCGCTACGCCGGTTTGCTGTTGGGAATTTTACACCTTTGTAGAGACGCATGGCCATGCGTCTCTACAAGGGGTGTAGCAATGGTTAACGGGTGAGATTGCCTGAATTTCGGTGGTCTTTGCGCATTGCCGGAAAGTCCCTGCCGGTTCAAGACGCATCTTCCTACGATTTCTCCTTCTGGCCTACCTGCAAGGCAAGGAAGTTTTGTATCCCCATATCCTTGATCTGCTGCAAGAGCGATTCCTGCTCATTGGCATGGCGCTCTTCGTCGAGAAGGATGTGTTCCAGAAGGTCGCTGGAACCGGCGTCGCCTATCTTATCGCAAGCTACAATACCGTCCTGAAGCCTTTTGATTGCGGCCTTTTCCAGGGCGTAGTCGTGGTCCAACTGCTCCTGCACCGTTTTACCTATATTGAGTTTATCTTTGTTCATGAAAGGGATGCCTTCCAGGAACAATATCCGCTCAATTAATTTTTCTGCGTGCTTCATTTCCTCGATAGAATTTTCTTCATTAAATTCGTACAACTTTCCGTATCCCCAGTTTTCACACATTTTTGCGTGAATAAAATATTGGTTAAGCGCCGTTATCTCGGCAGCAAGCACTTCATTAAGTATTTTAATAACTTCGTGGTTTCCCTGCATAAAAATCTCCTTGCCGTAAAAAAATTTCCACACGATACGCTTACCAAAAGAATCGTATCTTCATGGTTAATTATCTTTATATTATAATTTTGCACGGGATTAATTACAAGGCATAAATGCGCCCACTAGAAAAGCATTGACTTTAACTAAGATATTTAATAACCTTAGTAGTCTTTAGCATTCTAAAATATGGTTAATTTATGTAAGGATTGAATATGGGACTCATTGTGCAGAAATTCGGGGGAACTTCTGTCGCGAATGCGGAACGCATCAAGGCTGCCGCAAAACGGATCGTGGATACGTACAATGCCGGGAACAAGGTGATTGTCGTGGTCTCTGCGCGTGGGCAAACCACCGATGAACTTATCGACCTAGCCTACGAGATAATGGATAATCCCTCAACACGAGAGATGGACATGCTCATGTCCACGGGAGAACAGATATCTATCGCCCTGGTCGCTATGGCAATTCACGCCATGGGGTATCCGGCCGTTTCCTTTACGGGTGGTCAGGTCGGCATCGTAACCGACAGCTCTCACACCAAGGCGCGTATTAAAAACATCAATACCCAGCGTATGCAAAAGGAGCTGGATAAAGGAACCATTATAATCGTTGCCGGTTTTCAGGGCATTGACGCAAACGAAAACATTACCACCCTGGGGCGCGGCGGTTCCGACACCACGGCCGTGGCGCTTGCCGCTATTATGAAGGCTGACCGGTGTGAAATTTTTACCGACGTAGATGGTATCTATACTGCCGATCCACGGAAGGTGCCTCATGCGCGAAAGCTTGATAAGGTATCTTATGATGAAATACTCGAACTGGCGAGCCTCGGCGCGCAGGTAATGCATTCCCGTTCAATTGAATTCGCAAAGAAATATAACGTCCCGCTTTATGTGCGTTCAAGTTTCAACACCAATGAAGGGACGTTGATTTGTAAGGAGGTAGGAGAGATGGAAAACATTGTGGTGAGCGGCGTTGCGATAAGCAAAGATGACGCGAAGATTACGATCCGGGCAATACCGGACGTACCCGGTCAGGCGGCTAAGATATTTCATGAGATTGCCGGCAAGAACATTAACGTCGATATGATTATCCAAAACGCAAGCATTGAGGGCAGGGCGGACGTGACCTTTACCGTGCCGCGGATCGACCTGCGGTTGGCCCTGGAAACAGCCGAAAAGATCAGGAAAGACCTTAACGCCAAGGAAGTTTTGCACGACAGCAAGATTGCCAAGCTTTCAGCGGTAGGCATCGGTATGAGGAGCCACTGCGGTGTGGCGGAAAAGATGTTTAGCGCATTGGCAAAAGAAAAGATTAACATCCAGATGATCAGCACCTCCGAGATAAAGATATCCTGCGTGATTGATGAAGCGCACGCGGACCGCGCGCTGAGGACGATACACACGGCATTTGGGCTTGATAAAGTGGAAAACGCGGAGGTTGCTAAGATTTAGGCGGATTTGTGGAATCTGTTCATACACAACCGTGTTTTATTTTCATGTATGTTGAATAGATTTCTGTAAGATACTTTGATCGTTTGACTGAATGCTGTTTGGCAATTTTTTGCAGCATAGTCAAAGTTTTAATGAAACATGCCTTTGAAAAGGAGAAAGGTTGTGTTAAACAGGGTAAAACCAGGCGTAATGATATTATTGGCCGTTTTTGCGTTGGTTTACGTATCTGAAGCCAAGGCTATTGGTGTTAAAAAGGGAATTAATGTTTCAGGCAACTGGGCAGCTTCCGGGATGTGGGAAGATCATGAGTGGGAATCTCCGTGGTCGATTTCCCAAAAAGGGAAAAGGATTAAAGGTTATGCGTATGGAAATGTCCCTTTTAAAGGTAGAGTAAAAGGTTCAAAGATACGCATCTATTTCCCGAGTGGCTGCAAACCGGTATATACGGGTACCATTAGCAACAACTCAATGTCTGGAACCTTTACAACGAAAGATTGCCCTGATAAAGGCACATGGAAAGCCACAAAAGTGAGTAATGCTCCAGAGTCGTTTGACGTGAGCGCTTCCAGTTCTGGTGAATGAGAAAACGGCCATTCCTAATGTATGCGGTTACTATAACGTTATTATAACCCAGGCGAGCCAGAAGTTTGCCGGAAAGTTGGACAGCATTAGAATCTGCCCCAAAGCCCTATTTCTTCTCATTCCCAAGCTCCAGCTTGGGAATGAGGCTCCCGCCCCTAAAGGGAGTTATCAAAACTTACAAAAAAGGATTAATCTATCATTCCCTTGTGCGATATTTCTCAAAATGCCGAAAAAGAGCCGGAGATGCGGCGTTACTGCCTCCCCGACCATCTTTCACAATTCATCGAACAACAGCTAATCAAGACAGGGTTTTCACTATCAAACCCCAAATCCCTTGCACGGGCGATTTTGAGTCAATCCGATTTCTACATTGCGCATCCCCAACAGGAAACATCTTGGAAGGAGCATGGGTTCCGGGCGGCGCAAATGGCCTACTATTTCCCTTTGAACTGGATTCGGGCCCAGGCGGTATTGGACCGCGGCGCAGCCGTCGGCTTCTGGCGCGGCATTGATTCTTATTTGGAATTCGGCAGCGGATTGGGACCCTTTACCTGCCAGGACA
>JACVXV010000032.1 GCA_015661205.1 Candidatus Brocadiaceae bacterium | reverse complement strand
TAGGGTAATACACGTGCCGAATAGCACAACATGTTGCTGTGTAAGAGGTTATGTGGGAAGAAAACTGAATTTTAAGCGTAACTTGTAAACTGGGGCTAGCTGAACATTAGCCAAGTAGGTTGAGTTGAGTGAATCGAAACCCAACATTTTTTGAATGCCACGAACGGTTGGTGTTGGATTTCATCTCGCCCTACCCAACCTTACAGAACTGGCGGAAAAGCAATGCAATATCGCAGATCAAAAACACCGGGCGCAACCTTATTTTTTACGGTTGTGACTTACCGGAGGAATAAGATTTTGTGTCACGAAACAAACGTGGCGCTGATAAAGGATGCATTTCTGCGTGTAACCACTTGCCATCCCTTTGCCATCCCTTTCGCAATCACAGATTTTACTTTCCGGAGAGATTATCGAAAGTTATCCTGATGATAAACCTTATCCAGTCGCCTTGTTTTTTGGATGGTATGAGGAAGAACCGTTTCATGTAGTTGCAGCGTTCGACACGCTTCATGAGTATTGTTTTGTTATTACAGCATATAGACCGGATTCAGAGCATTTTGAGTCCGATTACAGAACAAGGAGACAACATGGTAATTAAGATAGCGCCCGATAAATGTCCACTCTGTAGCGGCAACGTAAAAAAGGGAAAAACTATTTTTACTGTAGAGTTAGGGTTTGGTGTAGTCGTAGTAAGGGACGTGCCTGCAACCGTATGTCCCCAATCCAATCAGCGCCGCATTGTGGACATACGGTTGCCCCGGAATAATGTATTGCACAAAATTAAACCATTTTTTGTACTCTTCTACAGGACGCTGGGAAAGATCTTGCCATTTTCTGTCAAAAACCGGGTAATGTGCTGCACATTACCCATCATAAGAGAATTCACCTATTTCTCCTATAATTCTACACCATTCTTTTCAATTTCCATTGCTTTGGTTTTTTATTTTACCAAGAAAAACTTGCAATCTTCCTCGTTTTTGCTAAACTGACAGTCTGATAGAAAAAAGCAACATCCTATCACTTCGCCCTAAAACAAGGCGCGGTTCAACCAACTAGGAACACGCAAGCGGCTGATGGCGCGGCTAAAAAACTTCTATTTGTAACATTCGGTGACTATGCAAGCGCTTACTTTTTTGAAGGTTATCACAATGGACAAAGCCAATCGCCTGGAAACTTTTTTGGCAATGTTGGAAAAACATCAAATTCGTTTTTGTGTCATTGGCGGACAAGGCGTTAATGCTTACGTAGAACCGCTTGTCAGCCTTGATTTAGACCTGGCTGTCGCAACCGCACAGTCCGAACAAATCGAAACCCTGCTTGCCCAAAACTATAAAGTGACGCGCTTTCCTCACAGCCTTAATATCGAACTTCCCGATTCCGATTTGCGAATTCAAATTCAAACCGACATTCGTTACGGAGTATTTGCGAACTACGCAAGGCGCAAAGAAGTATTAGGACTGGAAATGCCCGTTGCCCGGCTGGAAGATATATTGCAGGGGAAAATTTGGGCTATTCAAGACCCGGACAGGCGGGCAAGCAAACGCCAAAAAGACTTGGCTGATATTGCTCGAATTTTGGAGTCTTACCCCGAATTGAAAGCGCAAGTTCCTGTTGAAGTTCTATCCCGTCTTATATGATTTGGAGACAATTGCTTCATCTTCGACACCGCCCAAGAAAACTTTTTTCTATTGCTACTACAAACAGGCCGCCCCTCCGGGGCTTGACAATGTATTACCTAGCATTCCCAAGCTCCAGCCGTTTTTTATGGATTTCCGGCCTTTACGGATTTTTTCCAGCACGTAAAGATGGTATTGAATGTCTTCAAGTGTGGAGTCTTCAGGTAAGTGGTGTATCATTTCTGCGATGTTTTGCTTAAGTATCTACTAAAAGTAATTGACATTTGCCTTGTTTTTTGGTAAAAGTCTACTAGTTCTGTATACATTGTATATTGGTAGGTAACTTTCTATGAAACTGTCTAAAAAAAGTGATTATGCCCTGCGCGCGATGATTTATCTATCGATGAATTATCAAAAGGGGGCCGTTCAGATTAAGGAAATCTCCGCTAAAGAGAGGATTCCACAAAAATTTCTGGAAAATATCCTCCTTACTTTGCGAAAAGTGGGGATATTAAACAGCAAGATGGGGCTTAAGGGCGGGTATGCGCTAGCGCGATCTCCCGATTTAATTACCTTGGGTGACGTAATTCGCGCCCTTGACGGAACGATTGCGCCGGTGGATTGCGTGAGCCAGATGTCTTACAGGAAATGCTCCGAGGAGATCACCTGCGCGATACGCGGCGTAATGCTGGACGTGAGAAATGCGGTAACGGAGGTATTGGACGCCATGACCTTTGCAGATATGTGCAAACGCACCAAAGAACTGATAGAAAACAGTGCATTGACCTATTCCATATAATTTTTTTAACGCGTAAATGTCTAGTAGTACGATAGAGTTTGTATATATTAATTAAAATTCTTGATATGAAGGATGAAGATTTTGCGGCGTTGGGTTGTTTCATTATGCCTGCTCTTTTTACTGATACAGGGTGTTGCTTGTTCAAAAAAGGTAAATAACACTACCGTCCGCGTTGGGTATTTCCCTAACATTGCCCACGCGCCGGCGGTTCTCGGTGTGGCCAACGGTACTTTTGCGACGTATCTGGGACCTGGCGTTAAGATACAAACAACCCTTTTTAATGCAGGGCCGTCTATTATCGAGGCAATATTTTCCGGCGATTTGGATATTGCATACGTCGGGCCCAGTCCCGCTATCAACGGGTACGTGCGCTCAGGCGGTAAGGCATTAAGGGTAGTTGCCGGCGTGGCAAGCGGCGGGTCTTTGTTTATTGTAAGGCCCGATTCACATATAAAAAATGCGGCTGACCTCTCCGGAAAGAGGATCGCAACGCCGCAACTCGGGAATACGCAAGATATCGCCCTTCGGGGTTATTTGGACAATTGTGGTTTGAAACCCAGGGAAATGGGTGGCACGGTGAACATCCTTCCCTTGCGGAATCCTGATATTTTAAACCTTTTTATGAGAAAGCAAATTGACGGCGCCTGGGTGCCGGAACCGTGGGGGGTACGACTTATCAAGGAAGCAGGCGGCGAGCTTTTTCTTGATGAAAGTTCCTTATGGAAAGACGGCCGTTTCTGTTCAACGCTGATGATTGTTAGAACAGATTTTCTGGAAAAACATCCTGATTGGGTTAAACGGTGGCTGGCGGCCCATATTAAGGTAACACGCTGGATCAATCAGCATCCAAGAAAGGCAAGGATTGCTACCCGCAACCAAATCAAGGCACTTTCCGGGATAAACCTTCCGGAAGAAATCTTAAAAGGTGCCTTTTTGCGGATAGAGTTTACTTACGACCCCATTGTATCATCATTGTATTCCTACGCGGAAATGGCGCATAACGCTGGTTTTTTGAAGGAAGAAAGGCCTGATTTAGTAGGTATGGTAGACTTGCGTTTTCTCAATGAGACGCTCAAGGAGCGGTCATTGCCGGAAATAAAGTAGGGCAAACCTTTGGGTTGCGCCTGGTGTGCATTCAGATAGTGGCAAGGCTGGAGAACAAAAAAACGGAAATTCGAAATCCGAAATTCGAAACCTGAAATACGTTAGGGCATTTGGAGGTGGTTAGTTGTGTTAGAAGGCGTTGAAAGTGGAATCCCTGCAACCGCAGATAATGAAAAGATTTACGGCGGTGTAGCGACGGCTGAGAGGCCGGGCGGTACGCAACCGAAATTGTGCATCCGGCACGTATCTAAATCATTTAAATCAGTGAACGGCAGCGCTTACGTGCTGGAGGACATAAACCTGGAAATCAGGGAAGGGGAGTTTGTCTGTATTGTCGGACCTTCCGGGTGCGGAAAAACAACCCTTTTAAACATCGTGGCAGGGCTTGAAAAGGCAGACTCCGGCGAGGTGTGGTCTAACGGCCACAAGGTCAACGGCGCAGGCACGGACCGTGTGGTTATTTTCCAGGAGGCGGCGCTTTTCCCATGGCTTAACGTGGTAAAAAACGTTGAATTCGGTTTGAAATTGAAGGGGATTAACGCAAAGCAGCGCAGGGAGACCGCCATTCAATACCTTAAAATGGTGCATCTGAGCAAGTTTCAAAAGGCCCATATACACGAATTGTCAGGCGGTATGAAGCAGCGTGTCGCCATAGCAAGGGCGCTTGCGATGAACCCTGAGATGCTCCTGATGGATGAACCGTTTTCGGCCCTGGATGCGCAGACCCGCTGGATACTCCATTTCGAATTACAAAATATATGGCTGAAAACGAAGAAAACGATTATGTTTGTTACCCATAATATCCGTGAGGCCGTTTGTTTGGCGGACCGTATCGTGATGCTTTCCACCACCCCCGGCAGGGTAAAAAAAGAGTTTCAGATAGAACTGCCGCGTCCCCGCGACGATAACGACATAAACGTGGCTGAATATTCCACCAAAATTATGAAAGAACTAAAGAGCGAGATTACGAAGGTGATGCAATGTGAGATGGATGCGGATTCTTGTGTCGAGTGCGATATCAAATGCACGTCGGTTATACCCGAAAAGATCGATATGGGGGGGGGGATTTGAGGCATGCGTAACGTGGCAAAAAGGGTGGTGTTTTTTCTTATGCTCATCGGGGTATGGGAACTGGTGTATCTCTGCGGGATATGGCCGGAATACGTCCTTCCGTCGCCCGTCTCGGTGGGTAAAACACTGGTCGGCGGCTTTCAAAACCGGACGCTTCTCATTGGCATCGGGATTAGCATGAAACGGATTGCCATCGGCTACGGCATCTCTATCGGGATAGGCATATTTCTGGGTATAGTGATTGCAAGATTCAGGATTTTGGAGGATACGCTAGGCGCCCTCATTTCGGGCTTACAGACGCTGCCGACCATCTGCTGGCTGCCGCTTGCGCTCCTTTGGTTCGGATTAAATGACAGGGCTATTATATTCCTGGTTATTATGGGCGCGGTGCTATCTATCGCCATTGCAACCGATTCGGGAGTGAAGAACGTGCCGTCGCTTTACATTCGGGCGGCAAAAACCATGGGGGCGAAGGGGTGGAGACTCTATTTGGAAGTGATTATTCCCGCTGCGCTTCCCCACATCATTATCGGCATGAAACAGGGTTGGTCATTTGCCTGGCGTTCACTTATGGCCGGAGAGTTATTGATTGTGTGCCTGGGATTGGGGCATCTCATGATGATCGGGCGGGAACTGAACGACATGAGCCAGGTCATCGCCGTCATGATCGTTATTATCATTATCGGTATTGTGGTTGACCGTCTCTTCTTCGTCAAGGTAGAAAAACGAATACGCGAGCGGTGGGGGCTAACCAAGTCATAACTCAAACTAGTTGCTTGAATAACGAAAATCGAACAATGAATTTCGAATTATACCGTCATCAACCACGAATGCACGCAAATTGACGCTCTGCTTTTCTTTGTTTCAAGTTTGTTAGCGTTCATTGGCGGTTACCGAGATTTTCTCGGTCAAATATTCTCTTATCCTTCGACGTTCGTTATTCCTTGTTCGATATTCGATATTAAATTCGCTCGTTCCCAAGGTCCTGTTTGGGAACGAGGTTGAATGTGCCGGACTTTATTTTTCTCCCTTTTTTATATGGCTCCTCCGGCTCGCTTCGGTAACGGTTGTACTTCACGGGATACGTGCTGCGTAAACGGTAGCCTGAATGCTACACATCAACTTCGACGGGCAATTCCATGTTTTGCATGGACGCCTGAATCAACGCCTCACGGTCTGCTTCGTCTTCCGGCTGCTTAATCCTCTCGGCAGCCCTCTCTTCAAACCGTACCCCTTCGGCGCGATATTTCTTTTTCAGTACTTCACATTTTGGACAATCCGGCGCTGTATAAATGTATTTCACAAATCAATCTCCCGTTCAAGCCTGGCGGATAAATAGCAAATATATATTAGTGGAAAACCTCTCCGGAACCAAGAAATCGGATAAATTGTTTCAGGTATTGCAGATTGAAGTGACCCTTCATCTCTCCATTCATTGTCGTTAACGCAGAAAAAGGTTTTCTGGCTTCGGAGTATGACCTGCGGGTGGTTAATGCATCGTACACGTCCACAATTTTCGCTATCTTGCCGAACTGATGAATTTCATTTCGTCCCAGTCCACACGGATACCCTCCTCCATCTTCTCTTTCATGGTGTTGCACAATTGGGTAATAAGACCCATCATCAAGGCCTCCTATTTGTTTAATAATAGAGACACCCTTTTCAACGTGCTTTTTTACCTCCACAAATTCGTCCTTACTTAACCGACCATTCCTTTTTATTATCGATGAATCGACTTGGGTCTTTCCAATATCATGCAGCAAGAGGCCTGCTCCAATTAAATGCATACTATCAACATTCAAGCCTAGGTATTTTGCAAACAGCAGACCCAGGACTGTAACATTCACACAATGGGTATATGTGTAATAATCATAAGAAACCATACTCAACATGTTTGCAGAAGCCCCTTCGCTCGCCATGATAAAATCTACAGTACCCGCCACCCATATCCTCGTCCGTCCAATGTTTGTGCCGCTACGTGGGTCGTCAAAGACATCAAGCATGATATTCTTTGCTACATTATACACTAAGTATGATTTTTCTTTAACATCTATATTTTCATTTACAATGCGTTGCAAGGCGACTTCAACGTATTTGAAATATTTTCTCTGCTCACTTTTAAGAATGTAGAGGTTCTCTACTTTGTTGTTTTGTAGTTCTTCTATGTGAGACTTCTCAATTACATGATCTCCCTTGTTATATAGTATGTAACAAGGCTTATTATCTAACATGTTTTGTAAGAAAAGATTGAACCCAGGTATAATACCAATCCGTATGGTCTGCAGCTCTATCGGAATAATATCGTTTGCTGAAAGATGGTAGTCCTTGTTCTTGTGCATAACGTTCATAAATATCATCCCACTGGAATTGGTATCCAACGTATTTTAAGATACAACCAACGTTGTTGGTTTACCGTGAATTGGAATTTTCAAATCAAATTAAAGCTATGCTACTAAAGCGGTGGTTTTGCCCCAGACCCTGGGACGTTTTTGAGGATAAGAGGAAGTGCGGTTTATTGCCCCATTTTCTCCGGGAGATATTTGAGGTTTTTCTTAAAAAACGAAAAAAACCGGTGGAATTATATTTCGCCCTAATACACACTGGTCAAGCGGTAGCCTGGCTATTTATACGTTGACTTCGACGGGTAATTCCATGTTTTGCATAGATGCTTGTATTAAAGCCTCCTGATCAGCCTCGTCCTCCGGCTGCTTTATCCTGTCTGCCGCTCGTTCCACAAACGTTACCCCTTCGGCGCGATATTTTTTTTTCAATATTTCACATTTTGGACAATCAAGCGCGGTATAAATGTATTTCACAAATCAATCTCCCATAAAGCATAATTAAAATGGTAACGGTTTACGTGGCACCTGTTTAGCTGTTAAACCATTCTAGAAAGGGGCTGGGTGGGGCCGCCCTGTACCGTTAGTATGTGCCACGTGAACTGTTACTGAATATAGACACCCCTTTATGTATTGTGAAAACACAAAACATCATTGTACAAGAAGAAAATGATTATTTCAAAGACAATTCTTCCGTTTTTTCATCTCACCACAAAAAATTATACCGATAATTATTTGACTGGATAAATCTTCTGTGATATATTCCATGAAAACTAAGAAAGGTTGGAATACATGAGATTCATCGGATTAATGCTTGCCGCCGCTGTGGCTATCTGGGTTTATACGGATGCAATCAAGCGCGGCTACAAAACCCTGGCTGCAATAGGGTGGATGCTTGGGGTATTTTTGTTAATGATTGTGTTTTTGCCGTTGTATTTGTTTGTAAGGTCAAAGCAAGGCAAGCGGGTGGATATACTCACCCCTTGCAAGTATTGCGGGAAATATTACGAGAACACCCCCCTCTATTGCCCAAACTGCGGGCATAAAATTGGGGGATATCCATTTAAAGAGGAATAACGTATGAGCTTGAAAGAACGGATAGCTGAAGATTTAAAGACGTCAATGAAGGCGCAAAACAAATTAAGGACTTCTGTATTACGGATGGTGCTTGCCGATATCAAGATTGCAGACACATCCGGGAAGCCAAAGGACCAAATTGATTATGACGAGGTGGTTCGTGGATATTACAAAAAACTCAAAAAGACCCGTGAAGAATACGATCGGCTCAAGCTCCCGGACAAAGTAACGGAACTGGACAGCGAAATTGCCATTGTAGAGGAATATCTTCCTAAACAATTATCGGATGATGAAATAAAGAAGATTGTGGCGGAAATCATTGAAACAAATAAATATACCGCCCGGGAAACGGGCGCTGCAATGAAACTCATCATGAACAAATACGGGAATCTCGCAGACGGCAAAAAAGTACAACAATATCTAAAAGAAAAGCTGGTAAGTTAGTAATAATAGTTCTCTCGTTGAGAACGGCGTTTAAATTAACACATCCTCCGGAATTCCCCTCCTGGGAGAGGTGCAGGGGTGAGTGGCCCTGTCGTATAGCCATATAATTGTACCTAACCGCAAACCAGCATACATAAAATGAAAATTAAGTTACCAGACATTTTTTAAGGGTATCGTATGCAAGATGACGGGTGGAAAAAAACCCTTTCAGAACTCTCACTCGATGAATTGAAAGAGGCGCAGCGCTTTATCAATGAATTAATACCCATGCTGCAAACCCTGGAAAATCCTCTGGGATCGCCGGCAGACGCGATTGAAGATGATTACAAATCAATCCCTCTTGAAGAGTTTCCACCCTCCAGTGGCGGTGAGCGGCGCGAAGATACGCGCTTTGATATTGCAATTGATGGAGTTTACTCGATCATCAAAGGCGAAGAATCCGCGTCGGAATTGCAGGTGCAAAACCTCCAAATACAAGACGTTTCAAAACACGGGATACGGTTTGTTACAAACCAATTCCTGTTGCCATCCAATATACTCATCATAAAATTCAACCTACCCTCGCCCAATACCAGGCAGCTTTATAAAAAAGTTATTCAGAAAAAAATATATGCCGAAGTGAGGCGGGTAGTTGGGGTTCCAACCCCGCGTGGAATGCAATACCAGGTTGGCGCGAAATCAATCGAACGTGAAGAAGCGCTGGAATTAGCGAAAGAACACGAAGGTTTTACCATTACCGGTAAACGGCTGGCGCTGAAGGCGGATGTGACGGTATTGATTGTCTCTATCAGAGAGGCGCACGCAAAACACCTGGAAACATTATTGAGTAATTTAGGGTACAACGCTTACCGGGAAAGCCAAAAGCCTTATGCGATAGCGGTACTGCGCAAGATAGACTGCAACATCGTCGTTACCGATATGGCCACCGCCGGAATCCAGGAATTCGAGCTCATAAAAGACCTTAAAAGTGAATTCCCTGAGATATGCCTGGTTACTGAGATTGAATCGCTCAAGGACTGGTTCCAGGTGTCGTCTTTGGGGGCGGACGAGTATATATCGAAAGATTTCACCGACAAAGAGTTTGAAATGATCATCAACGTGTTGCACAAAAAATTATTGCACAAAAATATTTTTGGCGACTATTATCACACTGAGAGCAAAAATAGGCGGGGCGCCTTGGTGGTGGGCGCCGATAGTGATCTCAAAACATACCTCTGCAAGATGTCACTGCAAAAAAACGTTAAATTTTATTTTGTTCCTGATATAACACAATCAATGGCCGTGATGAAAAAATTTAAAGTAGACCTTGTTTTTATCTATTCGACGACTGCCGGTGTGAGCGAATGCTCTTTTATTACAAACGCTAAAAAAGATTTTCCCCATATCGAGATTTTTGTAATTTCAAGGAGTTATCTGGAACGGCATCGGTTTTTGATTAGCGGCGCCGACCAGTTTTTTATCGCTCAAATGGGCATGGAACAAATAGGAAAAGCGTTCTAGAATAGCAAAAAGCCTTTGTTTTTCGGTAAATACCGTGCGAATCTCCCGTATTTTAAAGCAGCTTTAAAATAACCGTTAAAAAGCAGGTTATTCCCCGCTAATGCTTAAACCGGACAAAAACCCTGCCGAAGTTTTGGCTATCTTTATCGATGCGGTGATAAAGACTCTTTATCTCCGGACGGTTTAGAAAGCGCAGAACGGTCTTCTTGAGCTGTCCGCTTCCCTTGCCGGGGATAATTTCCACCATTGCAATCCGCTTCTCAACGGCCTCAGAGATTATCCGGTTAAGCTCCCGTTCAATCGAACGCCCGTCCTTGCAAATATCATGAAGATCGAGTTTTAGTTTTGCCATACCTTATTCGGTAAAAAATTTTAGTGTAAACACATTGATCGGATGGTAAGTTATTAAAGATAATAATTCATGCAAAAACAAGAAAAACTTTCCTTTTCAGACGAAAGCAATCCAAGTCTTTGCAGTCTTGCCCTGTAGGGGCAAATACCAATAGGCAGGCAATTTATTGCCTGTACAGGAAAAAAATCATGGCATCACGGTATCATCTGCAAAAAAAGGAACGGGAAATCAAAGACCCGAACGAGCTCCTTGCTATTATCAAACGGGGAAAGTTCCTCACCATCGCGCTGTGTAGAAATAATGCGCCGTATATTGTCACTCTGAGTTACGGTTATGACGAGAAGCGAAATGTCTTTTATTTTCACAGCAGGCAAAAGGGATTAAAAGGTGAATTCCTCAAATCCAACCCCAACGTCTGTGCCACGATTATCGAAGACCGTGGGTACATCATGGATGAATGCGCGCATGAGTTCCGCTCCGTCGTTATTTGGGGGCGGATGTGTTTCGTGGAGGAGATGGAGGAGAAAAAGCGTGCAATGGACGTTCTTCTGTGCCACCTCGAAGATAATCCCGATAAAATCAAGCGGGAATCCTTGTCAAACGACGCCGTGTACCGACACCTGGCTATGTTAAGGCTGGACGTCACGGAAATAAACGGAAAATGGGGGCGATAGCGGGGTTCTTCAGTAGGTCAATCGTCCCCGGTTGACATATATAATTTCTCCTTATTCTTTCATCAACCGCGAATGAACGCCAATAAACGCTAATAAATGCGACACAAAGAAAGACTTTAGCATCAATTTGTGTTCATTTGCGGGTGCCGGAATTTTACAATAAATCAAACTCGATACCCTTCGACATTCGTTATTCCTTGTTCGATATTCGTTTTCTCAGCATAGCATTATCATAATCCAAACGAAATATTATTGGTAAGAGCCTACCCTATCAACAGCACCATAATATCCATCACATTTGTCTTTGTCGGACCCGTTATAATCAGGTCGTTGAGTCCTTTGAAAAAACCGTATGCGTTATGCCCTGAAAGGTGCGCTTCCGGGTCTATCCGCAGGCATTTGGCGCGGGTGATGGTGCGTCCGTCCGCGACCGCTCCGGCAGCATCGGTGTTTCCGTCGGTTCCGTCAGTACCTGCGCTGAGGATTACGGTATTCGCTAATCCGTCCATTTCCAGGGCGGCGGCCAGGACGAATTCCTGATTCCTCCCGCCCAAGCCATGCCTTTGCATTGTAACGGTTGTTTCTCCCCCTGCAATGATGCAGGCAGGCCGTTTGACAGGATTCCCTGATGCATGTACCTCCCTTGCAATAGCGCCAAAAATCTTCGCCGCCTCCCTAGCCTCGCCCTCCACCGAAGGAGAATGAATGGCCGTGTAATACCCCAGCGCTTTTGCTTTTTTAGCAGAAGCCCGTAACGCCGTGCAGACGTTGCCTATTATCACGTGATGTACCTTATGAAATGCCGCGTCGGCCTTCTTTGGCGTCTCCTCTGCCTTGCCTTCCAAACCGTTGTGGATGTGCTTTTTGACGGAGAGGGGGATTTTGGGAGAGATACGGTATTTTGCCAATATACCTTCACAGTCTGAAAAAACGGTGTTATCAGGCGTCGTAGGTCCGGAGGCAATGGTGTCGAGCGGGTCATTTACCACGTCGGATAATACCAGCGAGACGATCTCGCCCCGGCAAAGTTTTGCAAGGCGCCCTCCTTTAACCTGTGAAATGTGTTTTCGTATGGTATTGATTTCGTCAATGCGCGCACCACATTCCAGGAGCAATTCGGTGGTTTTCCGGAGTTCCTCCAGGGTGATTCCGTTGCAGGGCAATTCAAACAGTGCGGAACCGCCCCCGGAGATAAGACAGAAAACAAGGTCGTCTTCTCCCACGTTGTTTATAAGCTGCAGGATTTCGCGCGTACCCGCTATTCCCGCGCCGTCAGGAAGCGGGTGCCCTGCCTGGTTTACTTTTATGATGCGGCACGGCGCGGAGTAGCCGTAGCGCACGTTGACAACGCCGGACGTTATCCGCCCCTTCAGCAACTCTTCCAGCGCAACGGCCATGTATCCGCCTGCCTTGCCGAACCCGATAGCGTAAATGTTTTTATAGCCGCCGAGATTGTACACCCTTTCTCCCACCTTCAGGATATGCCCGGTGAGCTGAAGGTGTGTCTTTATACAGACGTCCGGCTCCACCTCGCGTAATCCGGCGTGAAATATCTCCCCTGCGTGCTTGCGTAAAGACGTAGCCATAGTTTGTTCGATGGTTATTTAATGTGTAGGAATTTCAAAGTAGGGACACGGTGCCCGTGTCCTTACGAGTGAACTCAAATAAGTTGTCGAAGGCCTAATTTAAATTGCAGTTTACTCCTTTTGTGGCATATAATCTATTACTTTTCTTGTTTTATAATGCGTTTGCGGACGGCCTTTGTTGCTATCCCGCACCCCTCCTTTATTAAGGCGGGATCAATATTCCCTTTTTTACTTTCAAGGATTATCGTATGGCTGCTGATTCGAAGGTAAAAGGCACCTTGGTTTTCTTTCTTGTCGGGATTACCGAACTCAGCCCGGATACGGCGGAGATTGTCGATATCAAAAAGATTAAGAGTTCCCCATCTTACCCCGACGTGATTCCCAAACAAATGGTGGTCAAGGCCGAAAAAAGAACCGTTGAGAACAGACAGGTTGATTTTCTCGTAAAGTTCTGTCCGCCGGGGGTTGTTATTGTAGAGGCCTCTATCGATCTGGAAAATATCTTAGATCCCAGGGTATTTGATATTAAGCAAGGCCTTGTGATCGAGTGCAGAACAATCCTTTGGGATTACCATTGCGACCCCCACTTTGATGAAGAATACAGTGTGTATTGCGTTGCCGATTACCAGGGTGATCCGGAATGCGTTATTTCCGAACATAAAGCCGGCATTGCCGGACTGCTCAAGACCGAGCGGATACCTTTGGACGAGGAAGAGATCGATACAACGCTTAAATTTAATATCAAATACGCAAAGGACGACCTCACCATCGTGGATTGGGATGGGGCGTTTGTGTTTGACCCACGCGGTGATTTCGCCAGCAATATCGAGCTTTTAGAGATTGCCAACCTGCAGTTGTTGAAATTACGGGTATTGGAGCATGACGTGGAAGAAAGGCTGGAGGTGGCCGCGCGCCTTTTGCAGGTGACAACCGCAAAAAGGCTACCCCTGCTCAGGTCCCGCAAAATCAGGCACTCCCTGCGTGAAATCATACAAATCCGCACCGAATCTATTCTTGAATCGGAAGGGATAGAACGCAACATAAAACTCATCGGGGACTGGTATTCGGCGCGGTTGTTCGACCTGATCACAAAAAAACTGCATCTGGAGACGTGGCGGGCAAACATCAATAAAACACTCGACGCCCTGGAAGACATCTACAGCATGATTTCCGAAAATTTTTCCATGTCCTTTTCCACCACCCTCGAGCTCGCCATAGCCTTCGGCTGGCTTATCCTGCTCATTGGATATTTCTTGTTGTTTTTTTTAGAGATGAGGTATCGGTAGCGGTAACACAATAGTAGCCACTGCGTAGCAGTAGGCCGTTTCTATCTGTCCTTACGGGACAAAATGTAAATTTACCATAATTTGGAAATCGCTCCCTTTTTTACCACAGAAGGAAAATACTTGAGAAAAAGGCTGTTTTCCTGTTCAATAAAGGCAATTGTGAATCATTAATCCGCCTTTTTTAAAGTTTTCCGTCATGGTTAAACCCTTTGGGGCTGCAACCTTTCCACGTTCGGTATATCAGATGAACGGCTACAAAGTATTTTTACGCCTTCAAGTCCGGTAATTATGGCCTTTCAAAAAACAAAATCCAGCAGTTTTTATCAGTTTTTGAAAACTACCGCCAAGGGTTCTCATCCGGAGCTGCGTGTGATCGCCGAAAATTTTATCCTGGAAGAGCGGCTGACCGGGCAGAGGGAGGATAGCTACGAGTCGCATATCGCCGCCCCCGCAAATGTTGGGGATTGGCAGGAAGGACACGAAGGGTACGTCGCCGAAAAGATAAACGTGGTTTCCGGAACACCAGAAACGTTTACGGCGCAGAATCAACCAAACCTAATCTCAAAGTTAGACGAAAACCAATACCTGGTCAGACTGGAAAACGCCACCCGCCTTGGTAACGCGCTTGGTCTTACGAATAACGAACTGATTGACTATCTTAGTACGTTTATTAAAAATCCCGGAGACAAAGACGCCCCTGCTATTGTTGAAAAGATTTTGGCGGATTGGAATAAGACGCGGGACCATCGCCCCGTTTTCGTGGGTTTTTGGGATGAAGTAAAAGACCTGATGGTTGACCCGGAGGGAAAAGACCGGGACGCCCCCGAATGGGCAAACCGCTTACGAGACCGTTTTGGGCTTGGCCACTATGACCCCGACGAGGGTGAGCCTATTCCTGTAGTACTTTTGCGTTACCGTGTGAGCGACGTTATCAACGGACGCCCGGCAGACCCCAAATTTGCCGCCGTGCCGAACGTTTTAGACAGTAAGTGGAGTCCCTTTTTCTGCCCTACCCCCGTAAACGGTTGGAATGAAGGGCAGTCGTTAGACTTAACCGCCGGCAATAAAGATGAATATGCTTTGAATTGTGAAATCGTTCACCGATATATCGCCTACCGGGCGTCTTATTTTTATCGCGCAGGATGGATTACAAAATCACCGGGCAGGACGTGTGAAGAGGCCAGGCGTATCCACTTCTCCCTTTTACAAAATGATTATAAGTATTTTAGTGAACTATAAAGAGTTACCATGGAAATAACGAACCTTTCACCCATTGATGTATGGTTCTCGGATTTTGAAAAGGACCCCCTTTCAGCCCTGGACAATCTGCTGCGCGGACGCGCTTACATGGGGAAACTCAACCGGAACGAGACCCCGGAGATACTCTTCCGTTTGTTCCATACAAAGGATACCGGAATTCAGCGCGCGCTTGACGAGGCCATGCGGAATTGGTTTCAGAGCTATTGGATGGCAATGCCACGCACTGCCGCTTCCGCACAGTGGGCGGAAATATTACAGAATGCGTTTATATCCGTCCAACGCTTAAAACTTTGTAAAAGCTATCAATGGTTATCCGGTTCATGTTTTCGCGGGCGTTCATGGCTGAGAAGTCTATACCAAGGTCCCGCCAGGGACCCGGAAGCGTCGCTACTGCAGACCCTCGCGTTGCGCCAGCAGGATAGAACCCTGCTCCCACTGTGGATACGCCTCTGCCGTATGGAGGAAGACCTACCCCTTCATTATGGGGCTGTGGGATTGTTGGGGCTGCGCAAACTGCCGGAAGAGGATGGAACGCCTCCGGGCGGTCTTAATCCTATAGTGCTTCAAGGTATCGTTGACCTGGCGGATGCAATTTATCACCGCAAGAAAACGCAAGGTGAACACCTCTGGCTCCTTGAATGCCGTGCAATAATGGCGCTCTATCCCCGTTCCACACAATACTGGATTGACAACTTCTCACCGTTAATCCACCAAAAGCCAATAGGCGACGCCGCAAAATGGTTTAACAAAACCATCCCCGGCCTATTCGATAAGATGGAACAACAACGACACGACAAGAAACCAACAGGTGTTTTTTCAAGGCCACCATCGAAACAGCATCTTGAAAAAATCCTGAGATTGATTGAAGAACAGCCACTGGATAGCATAAAGGAAGAGTTACAAGGTTTTCTTGAGAAACACAGGCATTATGCCTACCAAACAGGGGTTTCTGAATTTCTCGCTAAGACATTTTGTGGTCTTGGCAACAAAATATTCAAACGGGATATTAATCTGGCGCTGGACTTAGCAGAAGAGGCATTTCTCTGGGAACCCTATAATCCATTTACATGGACTACACGCGCAAAAATCGAGGAATATCAGGGCAATTATCCACGGTCAATGGCCTTGCTTTGGGAGGCAAAACGGAGATTCCCCGGGAATGCCCATATTAGAACCGAGCTGGCGAACCTATTGGGTAAAGATAGCGAATACAAAATTGCTGAAATTATATACCGTCAGGCTATCGTTGATTTTCCAAAGGACGATGTTTGCCGCAATGGACTTGCCGGTGTTTTATTGCAACGAGGGAAAAGGGGTGACGCCATTGCCTTATTGGAGGAGACAATAAAGGTGTTTCCTCATAACAAGGTTGCCAAAGAATTTTTACAAAAAGTGACGCATGGTGAATCAATCCCTGATATAAGCAAAGTCTACAAGGACGATTTCGCTGGTGAAAAATCAAAACCGAGGGAGGTTGAAGTTGGAGCCAAGCCGGTTGAAAGCGCTCCATTTCCAACTAAAACCAAAATTGACATTGATGAGCCGGGGCAAAAGAAACCGTCTGAATTAAAAACAGCAGGGGGCGAGGAGGAAGCGCCTGTAGAAGACAATATCGAGGAAAAAATAGGGATGACAAATCTCTATCGTTTGGAAAGCCGCACCGTTGATAATGAAAAAGAAAGAGAGGGGTGCAAAGAAAAGGCGTTTTCCCTGATCAAGGACGCCTTACAGAAAACACCCGACAATGTCCCCGCCCTATTGGAAAATGGCTGGCTGCTGTTGGACGAAGCGGCGGATCATGCCAGGGACTTCTTTTCAGATCAACTCAAGCGACATCCGCACGTCCTGGGACTGCACCTGGGAAACTTGCGGTATAAAGGCCAAAAGGCAATAACAATAAACCGCCAGGAGTGGGCGGATTTGTTTGAAAACTTTTCCGGAAGCTCGACGGTTATCAATCTGGAGCGTACCTTGCATGAGATGTCCCACGGAAATGGCGGTAGGGTTACGGCGTTGGATGACCTGAGAAGACAGCTTGCAAAGAACACAAACCAATTACCGGCTACTCTCCGGGAAAATGAAAGGTGGGCCGTTTCCCTGGTTAAGCAAAGCTTGTTTGGAAATATCAATCTTGGTGAGTCCCTTACAGAGGACAGCATTCCTCCCATAATCGCCAACTACAAAAGGCATGAGCATTTGCTGAAAGGGATCGTTGAGCAATGTGTCAGTGCCATCTAATGCCGCCGAAAAGCCCGCTGTTACGTTTTCCCTTATTCAATTGAAGCCGTATGGACGCAGAGCGTCCAAATGCTGTATTCCCACGCAGAGCGTGGGAACGAGAGAAACCTTTCCTGCAAAATATCCCATTGCGCGCCCCCGCCTTATTTTGTTATCATTTACCAACCCATTGAAACCCTTTAACCATTTGTTTAACTAAGGAGATTTACCGTGATGTTCCGTGACAAACCGATCTTCATAAAGACGTTCAGTGCGTTGCTGCTCGCCGCAAGCGTTGCTATGAGCCACCTCTCTCAGGCGTGCGCGGAAAGCCCTGTTTTGTGTATGATCCAGGGGAACGTAACCGCCAAAAAACCCAAGTATCTCCAGAATACCATTGTTTACGTCGAAAGCGTGCCAAACACCGTTGAGCCGCCAAAGGAACACGTCGTCATGGATCAGAAAAACATGACCTTTGTCCCCCACGTCCTGCCCGTAATAAAAGGTACTACCGTTGATTTTCTTAATAGCGATATGGTACAGCACAACATCTATTCCCCCGACGCAGTCGCTGATAACGTGAACCTGGGTACCTGGCTTCAGGGAGAGTTCCGTCCGTTTACCTTCAACAAATTAGGCGTTGCCACGCTCAGGTGCAACGTCCACGTCGATATGGAGGCATACGTCCTGGTTTTGCAGAATCCCTGCTTTGCAAAGGTCAACAACGACGGAAGCTTCTCCATTTCAAACGTACCAGAAGGCACCTACATTGTGAAACTCTGGAATGAGCGTTACAAGGCGGAGGATCAGAAGGCAACCGTCTCAGCGAATCATCCGGCGAGTGTGGCGTTTTGCTTGAAGTAGGGGGGACGGCATACGTGTTAAGTTAAGCAACCGGTAAATCTCACCAAACCCTTATTTTTGCTAGCCCTGAAAGGGCGAAATACGGAATGAGCCATTTTTTACACCTTATATCGCCCCTTCAGGGCTTGTTTTGCTAATAATGCTAAACCCAGGGCGTTGCCCTGGGCTGTCTTATTTCTCCCCTTTGGGGCTAGTATTGCAAATACGATCAGACCGATATTATTCGTTTTTTCGTTTCTTAACTTAACCGGCAGGTTTACAACGTATCTTTACAAAACAAACCCCGTCCAAGCAACCTTAAACCCTAAACTCGAAACTCGAAAAATGAAAGATGAATAATTACGACCTTATCGTTATTGGCGGCGGACCGGCCGGTATGATGGCTGCCGGGCGCGCCGGGGAACGGGGCAAGCAGGTTTTGCTCCTTGAGAAAATGGACAGCCCCGGCAAGAAGCTCCTTCTCTGCGCCAGGGGCAGATGCAACGTGACCAACACGGCGCCTTTGCACGCATTTATGCAGGTTTACGGACGTGGGGGCGGGTTCCTCAGAACTGCCTTAGAAACGTTTGATAATGAAAGGCTAAGGACGTTCCTCTTGTCCTACGGAGTGGAAACCGTTGTGGAAAATAAGGGACGTGTCTTTCCTCAGAACCAGCGGGCTGATTCCGTCCTTCACGCGCTTGAGGCATATCTTCATGACGGTCACGTAACCATACACAAGAACACACGTGTTTCACGCCTGATACTGGAAGCGGGTCGTGTTATAGGCGTAGAAACGCAGAAGGGCATTTTCTTAGGGAAAAATACGCTGATCGCAACGGGCGGGGTCAGTTACCCGTCAACGGGAAGCACGGGTGACGGCTATACCCTGGCCGCCTCTGCAGGCCACACCATCCAGCCGCCGCGACCGGCCATTATTGCCTTTGAAACGGAGGAAACCTGGGTAAAGGCGCTCCAGGGTACCCCCATTAAAAACGCCACCATTATTGCCTACCAGCGCAACAAAAAGATTGCGGAACATTTTGGCGAGGCGCTTTTTACCCATTACGGCATATCAGGACCGGCCATTTTAGACATCAGTAAAACCATTGTTGGGTGCCTCTCCAACGGACCCGTTCAACTACACATAGACTTTAAGCCAAACCAAGCCCTCGAAAAGCTCGACGAAACGTTGCTGCATCAAATCAGGAAGTTTGGCAGCAAGACAATAAAATCGTGTCTGACCCTCTTTCTCCCGGAGAAGGTGGCCCATGTCTTTCTGGGGATTTGTAACGTCGATCCTCAAAAAAAGGCGTCGCAAATAACCTTGCAGGAGAGAAAGAAGATCGTAAAGCATTTTAAAGACGTCCACCTCACCCTCGTTCGCCACCGCCCGATTGAGGAATCCATCATAACGGCAGGGGGTGTTTGTTTGGACGAGGTTGACGCAAAGACACTGGAATCAAAACGCTCAAAAGGGTTATATTTCGCAGGTGAGACGCTCGATATAGACGGCCCAACGGGCGGATTCAATCTCCAGGCGGCATTCTCAACGGGGTACCTTGCGGGAAGCTCAATTTGAACCGCAATGAATTATGTATTGTTTATGCAGAAAAAACAATCTATAATGTACCGAATTTTATCCGTTCCATAATTCAGGGAATTATTTATCTCTCATTATAACCATGACCGAAAACCTCCAGGACTTGCTAAACCATATACTAAAAGAAGGCGTCAACAAGGCCGAGGAGGCGGCAGCGGAGATTGTTTTGCGCGCGCAAGAGCGGGCCGCGCACATTGTGCGCGACGCGGAAGCACAAGCAAAGAATATCGTTGCAAAGGCCGAAAAAAAGACAAAGGGTTTTGAAGAAAACAGTATCAAGGCGCTGGAACTGGCAGGAAGGGACTTGCTGATCAGCATCGGCAAACGGATTGAAATTCTCCTGGAAGACATTGTGCAAGATTCCGTAGGGAAGGCGCTCTCCCCGGAAATACTTACCGAGATGATGGTAAAGCTTGCAACCGCTTATGCCGAAAAGGGTTTTTCGGATAGCAGGATTGAGATGATGGTTAGCGCCGAAGACCAGAAAACTATCATCAAGTATTTTATGAAAAAATACCGGAAAATATTTAAGGAAGGCGTGGAGATACACGCCGACGATACGATTACCAGCGGCTTTAAGATTTCTTTTAAATCAGACCACGTCTTTCACGACTTCACCCACAAAACTCTGGCGGACGCCCTCTGTTATTTCCTGCGGCCACATCTGGCGGAAATCGTTCACCGTGTCGCCCAGGGCGTCATCGGGAGTACTTAAGTGGCCCATTATTACCTGGTTTCAAGCCTGATCCCCTTAACCCTGGAAGGCTCCCCACCTTACACCCCGGAGGACTTTCTTTCGTCTTGCAGGGACATGCTCGCCCGCAAGGACGCGATTGCGCTGGAACACGTTTATCATGGCCGCCTGGACGAGGTGAACCACCCTTTTATCAAGGAATGGAAGAAGCTCGAATATCGGCTCAAAAACGCCCTGGTCAGGGCAAGGACTGCCAGAATGAAAGTGTCCCCGGATCCCTATTTGCGGAATGATACTCCATTAGACGACGCCACGGAAAAGGCCGTTACCGAGGCCATGAACAAACCAAACCCATTAGAAAGAGAACTCGCATTGGACCGCTACCGCTGGAAAACACTGGAAGAACTAACGCCTATAATCAACTTCGACCTCTCTGCAATCTTTTCTTACGCCATCAAACTCAAGATGGTAATACGCTGGAATAGCATGACGGACGAAAAGGGAAACGGACGTTTTACCGGCGTCCTGGACAAACAACTACAGGGGCTTGCTCTATGACAGATGATTTCGGAAGAATTGTTGGTATAAACGGCAACATGATAACCGTCGAGATTGAGGGTGCCGTCTTTCAGAACGAGGTTGCGTACGCGCACCTCGACAATAAGCGCCTCAAGTCCGAGGTTATCCGCATCAGAGGAAGGTACGCCGATTTACAGATATTCGAATCCCCTACCGGCTTAAAGGTCGGCGACAAGGTTGAATTGTCCGGCAAACTGCTTACCGTTGAGCTAGGCCCCGGACTGCTCACGCAAATTTACGACGGCCTTCAGAACCCGCTCCCCGAGCTGGCGGAGCAATGCGGATTTTTTTTAAAGCCGGGTATCTACCTGAAGGCGCTTCCAAGAGATAAGAAATGGAAATTTACTCCCACGGTTAAGGTTGGCGATACGGTGCGCGCAGGCGACACCCTGGGCTTCGTGCCTGAAGGGATTTTTTCACATCACATCATGACGCCATTCTCTTTCGGGGGAAAATACACCGTCAAACAAATAACGAAACCGGGAAATTACAACGTTGACACGGTTGTCGCGCAGCTAAAGGACCACAGCGGTTCGATAAAAAAAATAACCATGTCACAGGAATGGCCCGTAAAAATCCCCATACAATGTTTCAAGAAACGCCTTAAACCCGGTGAGCCTCTTTTGACGAAGATCAGGATACTGGACACCTTTTTCCCGGTAGCAAAGGGTGGCACTTTTTGTGTGCCGGGGCCTTTTGGGGCAGGCAAGACCGTTTTACAACAGCTCATCAGCCGCAACGCGGACGTGGACGTCGTCATCATTGCCGCCTGCGGTGAGCGCGCCGGCGAGGTGGTGGAAACCCTGCGGGAATTCCCCCATCTGACGGACCCCAGAACGGGCAAGAACCTTATGGAAAGGACCGTTATTATTTGCAACACCAGCTCCATGCCGGTAGCCGCCAGAGAGGCGTCGGTTTACACGGCGGTCACCATTGCCGAGTATTACCGGCAAATGGGACTCCACGTCCTGCTGCTCGCCGATTCCACCTCGCGCTGGGCGCAGGCGCTCCGTGAGATGTCCGGGCGGCTCGAAGAAATACCCGGCGACGAGGCATTCCCCGCGTATCTGGAGTCGGTCATCGCCAAATTTTATGAACGGGGCGGCATGGTAAAGCTGAACGACGGCTCCGTCGGTTCCGTAACGATTGGCGGGACCGTCAGCCCCGCGGGAGGCAATTTCGACGAACCGGTTACCCAGGCAACGCTGAAGGTGGTCGGCGCATTTCACGGACTTTCCAGAGAGCGCTCGGACGCCAGGAGATACCCCGCGATTAATCCCCTGGACAGTTGGAGCAAATATGCGAGCATCGTCCCGCCGGAGTCACTCCAACTGGCGTGGAAAATACTTCTGGACGGTAACGACATTAACCAGATGATGAAGGTTGTCGGTGAAGAGGGTACGTCCGTTGAAGACTTTGTGGTCTATTTAAAGAATGAGTATATTGACGCCGCCTATATGCAGCAGAATGCGTTCAACGACGTCGATGGCGCTACGCCGGAAGAGCGGCAAAAATACGTCTTTGGAAAAATAGTAGCAATACTTAAAACAGAAATGGCCTTTAAAACGAAGGCCGAGGCAAGGAGCTTTTTTCAAGGTATTACACAGGTGACAAAGGATTGGAACCGGGCGCCAATGGATTCGGATGAATTCAGGGCGTGTGAGACCCGTTTAGATAAGCTGGTCGAAGGGGTGAAAAAACGTGCGTAAGGTATACACTCAAATCGAACAAATTGCCGGAAACGTCGTTACCGTCCTCGCGGAGAACGTCGCTTACGGGCTGTCGCTGGCGTCCATTGAACTTTGCACAGACAGCCTACACTCAAACGGATGATTTTGATAAATAAATTGACGCTAAAGACTCAGAGCAGACAATTCCTGAACAAACAACAGGAAGGCGGTTTCTTTTGTGTGGGCCAACGGCTGAAATCAGCGGCACAGTTTTACCGTGTCCGCTGTATTGATTTGTTATACGGTTTCTTTAATTTCAATATCTTAGCCTGTGATGATTCTAATA
>JACVXV010000164.1 GCA_015661205.1 Candidatus Brocadiaceae bacterium | reverse complement strand
TATGGTTATAAATCACTGGATTGCCTGCAAACAGCCTTGTATCATACACTTGGTAATTTGCCGGAGCCAATACTTACCCACAGATTCTGCGGACGAGCCGATTTTTTTCATGGCAAAAGGGGTTCAGGATGCCTTGTACGGTTGCGGTATGTTTTTCACGTTCTTGACCCAAAATTGTCTCGAACATCCTTCCCAGTTCCAGTTTTTCTTCCTGGGTCGCACCCGTAGGTTTTAAGAAGACGTTGTCTCTGAAAAGCTCAAGCATCCGACTTCTGAGGCACTTTCGTTGAATGGGCATTTTGTTGCTCCTTAATCGATACTTGCCAATAATTTATCTTTGCAGTTGAGGTGGGGTGAGAAGGGAAAAGCAGGAAAACGCTTTTCTTGCTTTTCACTACCTGCTCCATCCAACTCCATCTGATTCCTGCCACATACATTCTGTACCACCTCTGCAATCTTTTCCTGCATTATCAACTTACCGTCGCGGGTAACTTTGATGGTGTTGGCGTTGAGAACGTCCTGGCAGATACGGCGAAATATCGGATCATTCCATGCTGCATGGCCGCCGCGATTGGCAAGGATAAGGTCAGTCATGATACCCGCCCGGATGCTGGGACGGTGGTTGTTTACTCCCGTGTTTCTCAGCTTCCTGATAATATCAATGATAATCTCTGCATCCTGCCGTAAAATACCTGAATTGGCTTCCAAAATCTTTGTTTCTGTTTCCCGATCAAAAAGGTCAGAAGTTGTGAACTCATCGTCACCGTAAATCAGCGTTACCGGCCTGCCAAGTCTGGCCGCTACGTGAATGGCAAGGGTTGTCTTTCCCGTTCCGGCAGGGCCGGAGAAGTGGGCGGGATACCCGGACTGCAAATATGCAAGAGCCGATTCAACAACCTCCTCGACATAAGGGGTGACAACAAATCCATTACCTGGTTCCCGAGAAAGCCCCGCATCGTGAGACTCGTTATTTTCAATTATTATGGTGTTCATACACCGCCCTCTCTCAATTTAACGTATAGGGATTTCAAAGTTAGGCCTGAAAGGCCGACAGGGTATAGCCTGATCATAGTATTCACTTAACGCCGCGGGTATAAAAGTTTATACTGTCCACCATGAGAATATGTGGACAAGAATTTTCTAGCAGTATCATTGACCGAATAGGTCAGACCATAGTCAATCTTCCAGGACTTTCGCGGCGAGCCTTATCGCAGCAGGTGTGCGAAATGCTCAACTGGCGTTCCCGCGGCGGTAAGCTTCAGGATGGAAACTGCCGAAAAGCATTAAACAAGTTGCACCAGCAAGGCGTGCTGGAGCTTCCCAAAGCAGAGAGCGTATTGAGTTTTCAAAAGTCCAGGCAACGGTTGGACACGAAGGGAGTCAATATAGAACTTCCTTCTGTTTGTTGTTCACTGTCGGAGTTGGGAGAGATAGTTTCCGTTACAAGCCGATATTGCAAAAACGCAAGCATCTGGCGAGCGCTGTAGGATGAGCATCATTACCTTGAAAGCAGCAGACTCAGCGGAGAGCAAATACGCTACGTAATCAAGAGTTCAACGCATGGGTATCTTGGAGCGATGGCCTTCAGCGCAGCGAAGTGGTCGCTGAGTGCGCGAGAGGAATATATCGGCTGGAGCGAAGAGTCTCGTATAGAGAATCTTCGCTCTGTGGTAGCCAATGACCGGTTTTTGATCGTGCCGACAGTGCGAGTGGAGAATTTGGCGTCGCATGTATTGGCAATGGCGCTTCGGCGTCTGCCGGAAGATTGGTATGAACGCTATCAAATCCGCCCCGTACTGGTGGAAACCTTTGTGAATCCCACCCGGTTTAGTGGTATTTGTTACAAGGCATCGAACTGGGTAGAAGTCGGTTATACGGCAGGACGAAGGGACGGGGTGCAAAAGAAGATATTCGTGTATACCCTTTGCAAAGAGTGGCGTGATGTACTGTGTGAAAAACCGGAAGTCAAATTGGGTGAGAAACCTCGTGTAGAGAATCCGGCTCGTTGGGCAGAGCAGGAGTTTGGCACGCTACGCCTCTATGACACGAGGTTGAAAGAACGTTTGTATACGAAAGAAACAGAACCGCCTGAAACGCCTCCAACCATAAGGCAGGCGATATGGATGGTAGGTATCATCGGTGGTCACTTGGGGCGTAAGCGCGACGGTATGCCCGGCACGGAGTGCATCTAGCGTGGCTTACAACGTTTGGACACCGGAATTGAAATGTACGCCATTTTCAAAAAACTCCCTCTTCCACGTATACGGCAATTTTATCCCTACGCACTCCAGCCACATAGCTCAGCGCCCTGAAACCAACGGCGTTAAGTGTGGGTAAAGATCAGACTCGTAGCGCAGGCATCCTCCCTGCCGAAAAGCCGTAGCCGCAAATAACCGGTGGGATACTTGTATTGCGCTTGATAGGAAGCAAAAAACAGCAGGCAGGATGCCTGCGCTACTTAACCCCTATCACTATCCGTCTTCTCCGAAGGCCAATAGTATGCATCAGGCGTGTTGCGGGCGCCGAAAATGGCCGTGCCTATTCGCACCATATTCGCCCCCTCCTCAATCGCTATTGGGTAATCACCGGACATACCCATGGAAAGGTATTGCATTACCACCTTGTCGATACCCGCCTTGACGCTGTTATCATATATTTCTTTGAGAACCTTGAAGCACTTCCGTATCTTTACTTCATCTTTGGTGAACAGACCGATGGTCATAAGGCCGCGTATGTGTAAGGTGTCGTATTTCGCCACCTGCCTGATTAATGGAATAGCTTCTTCCGGGGCAGCGCCATATTTGCTATCCTCTTGAGAGGTGTTGACCTGGATCAGTATGTCCATGGCGCGCCCCTCCTGTTGGAGCCGTTGGTCCAGCTTTTCAGCCAGTTGCAACCGGTCTACGGAGTGGATCATATTGGCGAATTTCAGGACGTCTTTCACCTTGTTGGTCTGAAGGTGTCCGATAAAATGCCATTCAGCGCCATCGTTCTTGAGTGCGTCATATTTTTTCAAGGCCTCCTGCACCTTGTTTTCAGCGATGATGCGTCCGCCTGCCTTGATAGCCTCGCGTATGCGATCCGGATCCACCGTCTTGGTGGCCATAATCAGGGTAATATCTTCCGGCCGTTTCCCGGCCTTTATTGCTGCATCAGCAATGTTTTGATTCACCTGCTCCAGGTTTTCCTTTATTGACATATCATCTCCCGTCATTGTGCCGACAAAATTAAAGAATTGAATGGACAGGCCTGTTTTTGCCTGTTTTCCTAATAGCGTTCCTCAGATGTGTCTTTATTTTACCAGTCTTTTCAAGGCATTCAACGGAATTTAATTGTTGATGTAGAGAAAATCCCGTAGCGCGGGGGTTCATCCCCCGCTTGGCGCCCGTTCGCGCGCCACTGCCGGCCATGAAGGTCGGGGTATGTTTTTCTTTGCACCTTCTGCGGCGAACTGTTACAATTTTTTATAGATTGATTACATCCTGCTTACCTGTTCCAGGAGCAAGGCTGAAGCCTTGCCCTACGTTTTAGGACAATTGGCACACCATACAAGCATGCACGAAAATAAAGAAAAAAAACACCCTTGTGATGATTGTCATAACTGCCAGTTTTGCAGCGACGAGCGGTGTTCCCTGTGTCTTTGCAGTAAACATAAGACACGGCAATTGAGCGTTGAGGAACAGATTGCCCTTTACGACGCATTGAATAAAGATTCCTTTGGCAAATAACCCTGTTCTGCCGTATCGTTGCACCCTTCCTGCTCGTTCCCAGACTCCAGTTTGGTAACAGTTCCCCCGCCTCTTGCCAATTCGGCTCATTGCCCGGATAACCCTGTCAGTGTTTTAAACACTGACAGGGTGTCGGCACTTTGGAGGGTGGGTGAACCGTTACCCAGTTTGGGAATGCAATTGTACAGGAATCTTCTGATTCCAGCCGATAGGGTCATATTGCTTGCCAACACCTGCCCTTTGTGTTAATCTTTTAACGATAACTATTCAAAGGATAATACCCCATGACCCTTGCCCGATCCTCACATAAAAAACCAGAGTTGCTGTCCCCCGCAGGCAACATCGAATCCTTTTTCGCCGCCGCTGAAAATGGGGCGGATGCGGTTTATCTCGGTTTGGATTGTTTCAGCGCCCGTGCAAACGCGCACAATTTCACCCTGGATGACGCAAGCATGGCCATTGCCCATGCGCACAAACATTCCATGAAGGTCTATGTGGCGCTGAATACGCTGATTAAGGCTGCCGAGATGGAAAGGGTTGCAGAATACCTGGTTGCCCTGGAAGAGTTACAGCCGGACGCCCTGATTATTCAGGATATGGGTGTCTTGCGTCTTATACAATCCCGGCCATTCCCATTTCGCTTGCACGCCAGCACACAAATGGCCATTCACAACCTTGCCGGGGTAAAACAACTGGAGAAGATGGGGTTTAAACGTGTCGTGCTTGCTCGGGAGTTGTCGCTGCAGGAAATCCGGCACATTACCCAAAATACGTCCGTGGAAATAGAGGTTTTTGTTCACGGCGCGCTGTGCTACTCTTATTCAGGTTTGTGTTTTTTCAGCAGCATGCTCGGCGGGCGCAGCGGTAATCGGGGGCAATGCGCCCAACCGTGCAGGATGCGCTATACGCACCAATCGGGTAAAGAGGGTTATCTCTTTTCGATGAAAGACCTCCTTGCCCTTCCCCACACAGACACGCTCATGGACGCGGGCGTCCGGTCGTTTAAGATCGAGGGACGTATGAAATCGCCTGAATACGTAGCGGTGGCAACCCATGTCTACCGTCAGGCCATTGATGGCAAACTGGAGGATTACGACGAAGCAGCCCGCCTCTTAAAAACCGTATTCAGCCGGGAAACCACCCATTCATACATGAAGAGCAACGTTGCCCGGCAAGACCACGATGCGGCAACCGGCGGAAGCCGCAAGCCGGTAGACACGGTCAATCTGGCATACCCCGCGAACACGGGCTGTTGCGTTGGTGAAATCGTGAGGTCGGAAAGAGGGTTTGTGACCGTGCGTGCGGATGCTGAAATCGGGGTAAGGGACTTGCTGCAGGTCTTTGAAAATAGCTTTGCAAGTCCCGCCTTGCTGCCGGTGAAGAACGTCAAGGTCAACGGGAAGAGGGTTTTTTGCATAAAGGCGGGCGATACGGCGATGGTCGAATCGCATCAGCAGTTTCAGCCTGGCTCAAGGCTTCACCTGCTCTATTCACAGAAGACGAGGGAGTTATTTACTCCTAAAATTCCTAAAAAACAGGAACGCTCTAAGTTGCCGGTAAGCCTGGAAATCAGCGTAAGACCGAACGGTATTGTGATCGTGGGGGTTGTGCGTGGTTTCCCCTTTGCCGTCCATTATCCCGTTCAACTGGAAAAGGGAATTTCCCGGACAATTGATGATGCATCCTTGCAGGCATGTTTTTCCCGTTTGGGTGAAACGCCTTTTGAGTTGCTGGATATCCGCGCACATATCGTCGAAGGACTGTTTATTTCACTGGGTCAACTCAATGAGATACGGAGAGACTACTTTCAAAAGCTATCTGAGGCGTGGAAGCTGGAAAGGATGCGGCAGGGGGACGACGTAAAAAAGTGGATAAAGGAAGAATTCACCGCGACGGCCTGTGCTACGCCGGCAAATCCTCACAGCCGGGAATGTCAGGCGACAGCCGGTTCCCCCGTATTCCAAACGGACAGTGATACGCCTCCCGCAGACCGCGATTTTGCGCGAGGTTTAAAACTATCCGTCAAGGTTGATACCTTAGCATATCTGCGCCACCTTCCCCTTGAAAGGCTTGATAAGATATACCTTGCACTGTCCCCTGCAACGGCCACCCGCCTTTCGGAAAACCAGGATGACATGGTGGATACGTTACGGGGAAAAAGGGATCAGGTTGTCTTGTCGCTGCCTGCAATTATGAGGGACGGGGGCTGTGGATTGGAAACCTATATGGCATTCAAAAGGATAGTGCAGAAATTGGTGGGAGATGAGTTTCGGCAATTCCAGGTTGCCAATCCCGGCGCCGTGGAGCTGTTTGAAAATGGCGGCGCACAACTCTATGCTGATTATCCCTTGTACTGCTTAAATCCGCTTTCTGCAAACGCGCTTATTAACCGGGGGTTTTGCAGATATACCCTTTCTCCCGAGGATGACAAGGCCAATATGCTGTCGCTACTAGGTAGACATGCAGAGGTTATTGTTTACCAGGATACGCCACTTTTTCTTTCAGACACCTGTGTGTGGGCGCAGGTAAAAGGGGACTGCCCCGGCTGGAGCCAGTGCGGCTTTAAGCAGTCCTTTATAAAAAATGAATACGGCGACCGCTTTATGGTGATAAATGAGGCGTGTAAAACGCTTGTTATTGGTGAAAAACCCTATTCGATTATCCATCGAATCCCTGAATTAATGAGGCTTGGACAGGTAAATTTCAGGATAGACTTATGCCACAAAGAGTATTCACCGGAAGTGATAAACCAGCTTTTCCTGAATATTAAGGGTGCTGCCAGAGTAGAAAATTCAACTACGGGGAACTACGAAAGAGGCTTGCTGTAATGATACAGCAAGCCGGGTTGCTTAGGATGAGAAGTGTGGCTTGACGCTTTATAACAGGATATCTAAACTGGAGCCAACCGCATCTTTATCCCCATCGTTATCTTTCAGGCTCTGTTTAAACAACTTATCCTTGTTCGAGCTAGCCCTTCCCCCTCTTCCTTCATTTTCAGAAGGTTTTACCTCCCGCACGTTGTTTTTGTTGATGTTTTGTATGTTTCTGAGGGCTGCATTGGCATTTGCGCTTTGCGTGGCATCTTGCTGAGTCCTCTTGGTTAACACATCAACTGAACCGTGATAGGCGAGTGCACTGCTGACTAATTCGACACCCATGATATCTCTCCTTTAATAAAGCTTATGCGTCATTATGAGATTTCCGCTTTCAGTTGCATTATACCATAAGCCTAAAATAAAATCAATCTACTAATAATGAAATATCCGGATTGACATGGTTAATGTTCCCTTTTTTGTTTTTTTGTGCCTTGAGGATTTTTTGCGTCTTTTACGGTGAGTTGTTACGAATATTCCAACCATTGCCAAAAAATTTAAGTGAAATTTTATCTGAAATCAGTATAATTGAAGAATAATTGCTCGGTATTTGTGAAATGAACTCGTGGTATACAGATATAGACAAATCGAGTTCGCCTATGCTGCCCTTATAAACCGCGTGGCTAAACAAAAGTTTATACAATACATTTAAGGTTCGCTTCTTTTTTTTCCATCGCCACGGTTTTGTTCGGCAAGTGGAAACAAAAGGGAGCCTCAAGGATTGCCTGTTACTGGCATAATTTTTGGCGGGAAGACATTGAGTAAGAGAAATCTGTTAGTTGTCCATGGGTCAGGAGTGATACGGCACCGTTTGAAATCTTTTATTCTTTCCGAATTAGATGATGTTACCGTTTTTGAGGCGGGTTCTTCGAAGGATGCTATTCAAAAGTGCCAGGAACAACGATACGAGCTATTGGTTTGTAGCAAAGAATTACCTGATGCGAGCGGCCTTGCCTTCTACGAGAAGGTACAAGCCATGCCCGGTCAAAAGGACTCTTCTGTTATTTTCATAACATCCACCGGCACCAGGGAAAATATCAAGGAGATGGAAGATCATGGCGTTGCCAATTATATGATTTTTCCCTTTACCTCGAAAGAGTTGAGAGACAAGATCAATTTGGTTTGTGACCCGCGAAAATGGCGCACCAGCGAGCGCATGCACATACCGGATGTAAAGGCTATTATCCACTCGAATTATGATACCAATTACGAAGACATTGAAGCGAGCATTATCAACATGAGTTTGAGCGGACTTGCTTGTGATTTCTCCTGCAGCGATGAACACGCCAATATCCTGGGAGGGACGACCATCTCCATCAAATTCCCTTCAGAACATAATAACTTTCAGATAAAAAATCTTCCCTGCAAATTTTTGCGCTTAAACGTCCTGACATGGAAGCCCGACGGCTTTCCCGACCAGGTGCGCGCAGCCTGGGCAATCCTGGGGATCGAAGGACTGGAGAGGAAGCAGCTTGAGAAGGTTTTTGATAAAGTAAAGAAGGGGCTTGATTAACGTAGGAGATGACTATTAGTCCGCGCTATAGTTTTACCCGGTAAAGACTTCTTTATTTTTGTACGTTTTTTACAACCCCCTTTCTTAAGGGGGGATTTGGTTGCGGCTTTGCTGCGATAGGAACTATTTTAAAGAAAGTAAACATGAAAACAACCTTGTCTTGGGTAATCAGCGTCTTATTGGTAATCCACCTGTCGTTTGTCGTCCAACATGCCCTTGCTGATGAGTGGGCATTGGAGGAACACCACACGGAGAAATTTGATATCAGTGACAGTATAATACTCCATTTCGACGGCAAGACGTGGAACCATGTGTTTCATGGAAATAATATGTGGCTCAACGACATCTACGGGTTCGATTCCAACGACGTCTTTGCCGTGGGAGAACAGGGTGTCATTTTGCATTACAACGGCAACTCATGGACCAGGCAAAGTAGCCCAACAAAGCAAAGGTTGCACAAAATCTGGGGTAGCAACAGCAAAGATATATACGCTTGCGGCGACTTCGGCACCATGCTTCACTATAACGGAGCGGAATGGAAGATATACACGGCCTCGCCTGCCGATTGGTGCAGGGGTATTTGGGGACTGGACGCAAAGCATGTCTTTGTCACCGGCAACATGGGAAAGATGTTTCAATACAATGGGAACGAGTGGACAGAACAAACGACCGGCACTACGGATTCCCTCTTCGATATTAACGGCATTGGCCCGAAAAGCGTATATGCCGTTGGCGAGCATGGCGCGGTTTTTTCATACGACGGCAAGCGTTGGAAAAAACACAAACGTTTTACCGATAAAACCCTATCGAGTGTGTGGATGGCAGACCCAAAAAACGTGTACATTACCGGTGCAGAGGGTATTATTTATCATTATGACGGTTTGAAGTGGACGCGGCAGCAGAGCGGTACCTCCAGCTTTTTGCGGAGAATCCGGGGTGTTGACGCCAAAAATATCTTTGCCATTGGAGACCGCGCCACGATCCTGCACTATAATGGAAGCGTTTGGAAGACGCAAAAGAGTAGCGACATCTACTCTTTTTCAGGTATCTGGGGAGATAGAAAGGACAATGTCTTCGTTGTTGGAGCCAATTCGGAAGGTCTCTCCGATCACTAACGCCTCAATGCCCACCCAACTTCAGATGCCTTGAATGTATAGGAATTTCAATGCCGTTGTAGGGGTGAAGCTTATGCCAAATTTGGTGTGAATACATCATTGTGTTAGCAAGCAAATGCTTCGCCCCTACGTGCATAGGCCTTTATCAAGGCCGATTCGAGGTTACTCGTCGGAGTACCGCTAACCAACAAGCAATCTGCATGACGGGACATAGCAACACGTCAATCCCAAATCCTTTTAAAGCATATACCAGGCCAGCTTTGATACCAATTTCGACGGCATTACCGGTATTACCCGGCTTTTCGATCCAATGGTAGCACTTGAATAAGCCTGGATTTGGATGCGGTCTTTTTTTGTTAAAGGCGCGATGGGATACCAAAGCACCTCGCCCACCATAAGGGCTGCAGAAGCAGACGATAGTCTGGCGCCAACACCAGCAAAATCAACCCAACAAGAGTATCTGCAACGTAGGGACATGGCGCCCGTGTCCCTGGTAGCGCAGGCTTCCAGCCTGCCGATTTCGTAGGGCAAACCTTTAGGTTTGCCGCACGCCTTTCAACGTCGTTGGGTTTTGCAGAAATAGATGTGGGTTTGCACAGAAAAGGGCGGGGGAACCCCGCCCCTACGGCGTGGTTTTGCATGAATACAGGCGGGTTTGCACCCAATCACCCGTTCCAGAGGCAAAGCTAAAGCCTTGCCCTACCTGCTGGTTCAGGCTTGTAGCCTGAACCAGGACGTTTTGCGGCTTGCAACGTTTGGGAAATACGCATAGCCTTATCCTGTTCCTGCGCGTCATGCCGTTGCCAAACGTTGCGGTTCAATCTGTAAGATTGAACCGGCAGAAGTCGTATATTACTTGGTTTATGATGTGAAATTCCAGTAACGAAGCTATGTCACTACAACAAATCAAATTACGTACATTGTTGTGTATTTGAGATTTGCCCTGGCAACAATCGTAGATTCTTGAGCGCTCCACAAGAACCCTTTACGCTTGAGAACGTATCCTGACGTTATTGCAAATTGAATACCCTTCTCAATGGCAGTTTTCATTCGCTGACCGGCTTGAGCATATCCGGAAAGTGTCCTAATCCGTGCAATCACTTCATCTTGATGAACTGGACCCTCTATTTCCGTTACTCGTTTTACGGCTAACGCTATATCATGGGAAGGAACTTCATGAAGCTCTAGATGAAACCCAACGCCCAAATCCGTGCACGCAATGTAAGACGGGACTTCGTCTTTGATCGCAGGAGAAGTAGTAAGTGTAATGGCTCCGTTCCTACTAGCCAAAACTGGCTCAGTAACCTCTTGGACTTGGGTCGCACCTACAGTTGTTGTCGCTATTTCTTGATGGCCGTTAGCAACAACAATCTTCGCACTTTCTATAGCTTGCAATAATACTCTTTCGGTTGCCGGTCTATTCCTGAACCAATCTGTTGACCAGATTCTATGGACTTGCCAACCAAGCCTTTTCAACACTTGCTCTCTGAGGCGGTCACGCTCGCGGGCTACCTTGGATGTGTGGTACTGAGCACCATCACATTCAATGCCCAACACGTATCTGTCTGGATGGTTGTTGTCGATAACAGCCAAGTCAATCCAGTAACGTGAACAGCCAACTTGCTTGTGTACCTCTATCCCCCTGGCTCTTAACCCAAGTTCAACAAATTCGTCACAAAAAAGGTAAAAAACGAGCAAAAAACGGGTATGCAAAAGTCATAACCCCTTGATATGAGTAGACATTAA
>JACVXV010000286.1 GCA_015661205.1 Candidatus Brocadiaceae bacterium | reverse complement strand
GTGGATTTCTTCTTTTAATAGACTGTATTTTTTACCGGCGCCAGCTATTTGAGATGCATCTCCATACTGATCAGGATTAGAAAGCAGACTTTCAATTTCCGCCAACTGGGCTTCCAGGTTGGCAAGTTTACTTTCTTTTTCAGCGATACGCTTTGCAATTTTTAAATTTTCACGGTTCAATGTCTTCTGAAGTTCGTCTTCAATTGGTATCCCGACCTGTCGGAACTTGCCTTTTAAGCGTTGGTTATTACTCCCGGTGATGGTCTTTTGAGTTTTTTCGCCAGATTTGGAAGTTTCTACCAGTTCTACTGTTATTTTCGAGGCCATTTCTTTCTTGTACAGATAGTCATCATAATTACCCGGGAAAACTTCCAGCCGGCCGTTCTCTATCTCAATAATCTTGTTGGCCACCTGCCGTATGAGCGTACGGTCATGAGTTATCAGACAAATTGTACCCTGGTAGTCGTTGAGGGCGTCGGCCAGTATCTCCCTTGAAGCGATATCCAGGTGATTGGTGGGTTCGTCCATAAGCAGCAGGTTACCCGGCTGAAGCAGCATCTTGGCCAGCGCCACACGGGCCTTCTCTCCACCGGACAGGACAGAGATAGGCTTTCGGATGTCATCCCCGCTGAAGAGAAAACCCCCTGCCGTTCGCCTCAGGTTCTGCTCGGATTCTTCGGGCGCCGCTTGTTGTAACTCCTCAAGAATGGAGTTGTTGGGGTGGAGAAGTTCGAGCACATATTGAGCGTAATAGGCCATTACCACATTATGGCCCGTTACACGTTCGCCATGTTCGAAGGGCAATACCCCGGCCAGTATCTTGAGCAAAGTCGTCTTACCGGCGCCGTTAGATCGCGTTCCAGTACCAGATTCAAATCCCGGTAGACAACGTGGGTATCATATGACTTGTCTACATGTTTTAGCGATATAGCCTCCTTGCCGCTCCGTGGTGGCTCGGGGAACGAAAAGTGTATCTTTTTGGTGGCTCTCGGCAGCGCTATCCTTTGTATTTTCTCGATATGTTTTAGACGGCTTTGTACCTGTCTTGCTTTAGTTGCCTTGAAACGGAAGCGGTCAACAAAGAGCATTTCCCGCTGGATTTCCTTCTCCTGCCTTATTGCGGCGCTTTGCTTGGTTTCAAGCTCCTGCTCGCGGGCGATCAGGTATTCATCGTAATTGCCGCGGTGTTGTATAACTTCGCCCGGCTCGATGGATAATACCTTACGCACAACCCGGTTCAAAAATTCCCGGTCATGCGAGGTGACGATGACCGTTCCACGATAGGCAGCAAGGTACTTTTCGAACCAGACACAGGCTTCGATATCGAGATGGTTCGTTGGCTCATCCAGGAGCAACATATCGGGCCTTACCAGCAGGAGCCTGGATAGAGCGGCACGCATCAGCCATCCACCACTGAAATCACTCAACGGACGGTGGAAGTCCTCCTGCTTGAACCCCAGCCCCGAAAGGATGGCCTTGGCCTCATGTTCGACATCATAGCCGCCGGCGGCTTCGTGAGCGCTTTGTAATACACCAAGCTCACGCAGCAATTTTTCATGGTCGTCTTCGCCATTTTTCTCGGACAGCGCCTCTTGAATTACGGTTATACGGTGCGCCCTAGTGTTTATTGCGGCAGTGGCGCTCAATACTTCCTGGAGCAACTGCTTCTCGGAAGACGGCCTTATATCCTGCTTTAAGTAGCCGATGGTAACATTTCTCTGTTTGAATATCTGGCCCGAGTCAGGGCTGGCTTCTCCCGCAAGGATATCCAGCAAAGTGGTTTTCCCCGAACCGTTGGCGCCGATCAAAGCGATGCGGTCCCTGGCATCTATTTTGAAGCTAAGGTTGGAAAACAATACCCTGTTAGCATAAGCCTTGCCGATATTTAATACGCTTAACATTTCATCTCACAACATTAATCATTATACTAATTGCGGGCACATAAAGGGAATATTAATAATGGTAAATAATCCCATGAAACCCCACTGAGTATTGGGAGTTCTACGTCAATAAGTGTGAAAGACCCCGGACATGCCTCAGGCAGGCCTCCTTTGGGGTAGATATAGAAGACATCGGTCGCATCTCATACAAGCGGGAAGGCAAAGAAACCGGGGCAGAATCTGTTGAGTGGTCGGCGAGTTTAACAACACATACAAGTTGAGGTAGCTACATCATTAACCGGGACTTTGTTGGCAATTACCGACAGGTGACCGCCCAACAGGCCTGGTACACAACCTGACGGAATGTTCAACGTGAAATTATTTCAAGTAGAGAGGGGAGGACTTGAAGGCGTTCTGAGTCGCGGCGTCACAGTGTCGCCGTTACTCTAAAAGTATATGCTTTTAGCGTCAATCGAGTCAGTTGGAGTAGGTGAGGTGTGCCGAAAGTGACTTACGACGACCTTTAGCCAGTTGTGCTAGGGAATTGGCAGAAACGCGGACCCTGAAAAGCCGTTAGGGCGGTGCTCTTCGACCGACAATCTGCACCCTGGAGGGGCACTATAAAAGTTGGAGGCCTCCCTCACTGTTCTCAGCGCGCTGTTGTATCCATGAATCAAAATGCTTACGGAAAAAGCTGTAAAGTTCATTTCGTACTTGTTTAATAAAATCGGCGTGCTTGAGAAGTTCTTTGGCGGTGAGTACGTCATAATCGGCTGATGGAAATCCCGGCTGTGCTTGTTTCTTACCCCACTTTATTCGATGGGCCTTTTGTTCATCTTCGATGTCAGAAGACCAAGCAGAGTGTAGGATTTGATTTCGTAATGTAGCTGCCTCATGTATCTTTTTGAAGAGTTGGGATAAATGTTGTAACCTTCTGTCCCGCTTTACGTTTGTTCCGGAACGTATCATATCCGCTGCACCGAACCTGTAAGCAAAGATATGAAACAGGATGTCGCACCGTTCTCTGGTTGGTAGCGAATTTGCCAATATGCTTGCTAGTTCAGGCTCACATCCCAAGAGAAGACTAAAATAAATTGAAACGGTTTCTTCAAGTTGTGTGAAGGCAACTGTAACCTTGCCCATAGCTATTAAGTGTTCGTCGCTAGGCGTTTGGCCACTGAGAATGGAATCTGGGTGGTAAGGGTCATCGCCAAAAACCATATACGGACGATTGTATTCAGTGTTTTTCATTCAGCATCTCCTTGCGTGAAACAAAATGGGAAGGATGCACAATCGCGTTTCTCGAATCATAGCACGGAGTGGCGACTGGGAACACCGACAGGTCTCAACTGTATTACAAACTGCGATGTGCCACAAGGTGAATTGTCCTATTAAAAACGAGTGCCAATTCCTGTTGAAGAGCGGCCTCGCCATCTATATATTTTCTCTTAACCGCGTCGCGCTATC
>JACVXV010000163.1 GCA_015661205.1 Candidatus Brocadiaceae bacterium | reverse complement strand
CTCCAGTGGCGCGTGTTGTTAAGCGCAGGCCGCGACGCACGGCGAGGTCCGAAGTAGCCGCGAATCGCCCGAAGCGTGCGCGCAAGGCGCCCGCAGGCGGCGGGGGAGTACCGCGCGCGCCCGCGCGACGGAAAAAGAATTAAAAAACATTCTGGATTCAGTGGTAGGGTGGATTAAGGCGATTGCCATTTATCGCCGTGTCCACCATATAACATTTCCCATTTCTTTGCGTCCTTTGCGTCTTTGCGGTGATATTGTTTTGTTCGAGTTCGAGTGCCAGGGGGCGGGGAAACCCCGCCCTTACGATTTACAGAAGGCGGTTTTTGAGCTCCATGTCGTCGTATTTTGGGTTCAGGGAATGAAGCACGCGCGTTTTGCCATACTTTTTTAGTTGCTTAAACGTTGCCTCCCTCTCATCATTCGCGATAACCACATAATTATTGTGTTCGGGTTTCAGGTAAGGGTTGATAACAATGATATCCCCTTCGCGGAATTCCGTCTCCATGCTGTCTCCCCTCACCTTGAGGGCAAAAACCCCCTTCGAATCAGTTTCTACCTATTCCTCATGCCCGCCAGACTGAAAGTTGGCGCATAACTCCTGCCAATTACCCGCCTGCGCTACCATTTGCATTCCGCGGCTATTTCTTTTTTTAATCAATCTACATTGTTCGATATTGGATTTCTCAGAAGCTAAAAATGTTCATTTTACCCGGTCTGAGAGCATGCAAACAAGTGGCAAGGCTGACGCCTTGCCCTACGGGGATTGGGCGCAGCGGAAGCCGATGATGTCGTTTTTGAAGGTGGGCTCGTCGTAGTCACGGTTCGCGCAACGCACGTGAACGACGCCGGAGCCATTCCACGAGCCGCCGCGCAACGTCTTGCAATCGCTGAGCGCCTTGCCCGATTCTGACGGCTTTAGTTCGTAAATAGAGACGCCTACGTCTTCCGGCCTTCCGAAGTAGGGACTCTGCTCCGCCGTAACGGGACCTTGCGGGTTATTGTTTGGCGCGTTGTGGTAATAGTGGCTATCGTACCAGTCTGCCGTCCACTCCCACACGTTTCCCGCCATGTCCAGGCAGCCATAGACGCTCTGGCCTTCCGGGTATTTGGTAACAGGGGTGGGCTTTTCGATCTTGGCCTCGGCACAATTTAATCTCTTTTTGTCGAATTCGTTTCCCCAGGGGTATATCCTGCCGTCAACGCCACGCGCGGCCTTTTCCCACTCCGCCTCGGTTGGCAACCTTTTTCCCGCCCATTTTGCGAAGGCCTCCGCTTCATACCAGGAGACGTTCACTACGGGACAATCCGGCTCACCGTGGAAAACACCGTCCAGGTCGCCCGTTTGTAAGGGACGTGATTGTGTGACGTATTCCCAGCCCGCATCAGACCATAGCGCCGGCTGTGTGTAGCCTCCAGAGTCAATGAATTTTTTATACTGGGCATTCGTAACGGGGTGTTTATCGATGAAGTAGGCGCTGAGATAGACCTCTCTTTGCGGCATTTCATTCTCCAGGCGAACGGTTTCTATGTTCTCGTCCAGGTTTAATAACTGTTCAATATCCAGTTTTGTGCTTCCCATCAGGAATAACCCTTCGGGGATAAGTACCATGCCTTCGGGAACGTCTTGTTTTTCGCCGTTTATATTATTCATAGTCATAGAGTTATCTCCTCAATACCTTTCAACCGGTAATCAATCTCTCCCAGTTTCAGTTCGTGTGATTCCCTGATGTAACCCACCGCATTCGGTTGCATACCAAATAAGGTGGCGCCATAAGCGTCTACTGCAACGGGGTCAATTCCTGCAACAATGCGTCTTGCGCGTTCCGTGGAGTTGTCAACGTCGTCCAGCCTGCCGCCCGTAGGCCCGTGGTTTTTAAGGGTTCTGAAGGCGTCAAGCACCGTCAAATCAACCTTAAGAAACGAGTTGAGGTCGGCAATTTTCGGGTGTATGTTTGTGTGAAGGCTTCCCCGGTCGCCCCCGATCATGCCAAAGACGTTTTTTAATCCCATGGAAAGCCTGGAGGCGCCATGCTGCTTTGCGATGGGGACGTTTATGAGTACGTCAACTTTATTGGAATATACCATATCCTCATAAAAAGTCCACGACTTTAAAACCTTACCGCCGGGAATGGCAAAATCGTAAAAACCCCCGCGATTCAGATAAACCACCCTTGCGCCTGCCTGACGCGCCGCCGTGGCAATGCCGCTATTTTCATAAGAAGTCGCCGGGTTTACCGAACAGGTATTGTCCATAACCTTAACAATGCCAGCCCCCGCCTCCAGGCACAATTCCACAAGGGCAGCCACGACGTATGGGTTCGTATTGGCGGCAAATTCAGGCCTTTGATTCCAGGCAATGTTCGGTTTGATGACGACCTTGTTGCCCCTGGAAACAAGCTTATCCATGCCACCCAGCGCCCGGATGGCGCGACGCACCATTTCTTTTACGATGGACGGTTCATCGGCTGGGTCAAATACGTTGCCGTGTACGACAGCCAGCCCAGGCTTCATCCCATGTTCTTTGCGCTGCTTTATGGCCGGCTTTTCCCTGGCAGAGCTTAGGTATGAAAGACCATACAACCCGGCGCCCACGGCGAGACCGGTCTTGAGAAACGTCCTGCGGGATATGGTGTTGTTAACTTTCATGTTTGGAGTTTCAATGTAGGGACACGGCGCGCCGTGTCCTTACGCGTGAATGTGAAATAGTCGTCGAAGGTTTCATATAATGAATAACATATAACAAGAAACGAATAATTAATAAGTAAAAGAAGAAACCATCATACAACACGTTAAACATTTTTCATTTTTTGTTATATGTTATTCATTAAAAAAAATCGCCGTAGGCACAATGTAAATTACATCACCCCAAATATCCCCGCTGCTTCCCGTAAATCTTGTACGACATAATCCGCACTCTTTGAAAGCTCATCAGATGTGTCGCTAGGGGAACTTTTTACCAAAACGCAGATACATCCCGCATTTTTGCCCGCTTGCATGTCAACTGCCGCATCACCGATCATCAGGGACTGTGACAGGTCAACGTGGTATTTATTTGCAGCGTCGAGGATCATCTTTGGCTTGGGCTTTCTGCAATTACATGCCACCTTGTATTGCTCTACGACACCTTCCGTATGATGCGGGCAGTAGTAGATACCGTTTACAGTGATGCCTTCCTTTTGCAGCATCGTGAGGAGTTTATCATGAATGAGCAGCAAGCGTTCCTCATCAAAAAATCCCCTGGCGATGCCGGACTGGTTCGTTATGATAAAGACAAAATAACCCATTTTTTGAAAGAGGCGAAGTCCCTCGGCGGCGTACGGCAGCAATTTCAACTGATCCGGGGAACTGAGGTAAGGCTCATGGACAACGATGGTGCCATCCCTGTCAAGAAACACGGCCTTTTTATCTCTCATCCGAAAAACTCCACGTTCATGTTCTTTTGCGGCCGTTAGGCCGCGGACGTTTCACCGTCAACCGTCCCTACGGGACAAAACACCCATTTACAAAAAATGAGGTAACAGTTCACCTACCCTCCAAAGTACCGACACCCTGTCAGGGTTATCCGGGCAATGTGCCGATTCGCCCACAGTGAGGGGCAAAAGGTGGGTGAACTGTTGCAAAATGGGAAGCGCCCCCGCCATTAGCCCTGCAAGGCAGCAAATTCGACGGAATTAATAATATCATGATGCTGAAGCTTGTCAAGATAGGATTAGCCCTGGAAAACTTATTTTCATTGACACATCCCCCCATTCCCCATTATATTCGAATTATGAAAGAAATAATAAAAGTAACAAAACCAGCGCCTTTTAGACACAGACCCAAGGGATTAACCATCCTCTATGAAGACCAGGACATCCTGGTTATTGACAAGGGCGCAGGCCTATTGACGGTAAAAGCCGCGTATGAGAAGGAAAAAACGGCACACCAGATTTTAACCAACTATATACGGAAGGGCAGCCTTAAATCAAAAAAGCAACTTTATATTGTACATCGTTTGGACCGCGACACCTCCGGCGTCCTTATATTTGCCAAGACTCCCGAAGCAAAAGAGTATCTTAAACTACAGTGGAGGGGCGTTAAGAAAAGATACGTGGCGGTGGTGCATGGCATATTAGCTAAAAAAAGCGATATCATTACCTCGTATTTAGTGGAAAACGATGATTATGAAGTCTTTTCGGTCAATGACTCCCGCGAAGGGGAATTGGCAAAAACCGGTTATAAAGTGTTAAAAGAGGCAAAGAAATTCAGCCTGCTTGAAATCGAACTCTTAACGGGTAAAAAAAACCAGATACGCGTCCACTTCTCCGAGAAGGGACATCCGCTCTTCGGTGACTATAAATATGGCGTAAAAGGGGAGCCGAAGAATCGTTTAGCCCTCCATTCCCACACAATAACGTTTAAACACCCGCGCACCAGCAAAGAACTAACCTTCAAAGCAGTGATTCCGCATTGGTTTATGAACTTTTTTGAAAAAGCGTAAACGTTGGTTTTCTTTGTCTTTTCTGCTTTATTATCCTTTGTGGCTATACTTCTTCAATAGCAATTTAATTCCGAATGGGAGGCCTTATGATGTACGACGTTATTAAAAAAGCGCTCAACCTTGGATTTGGCGCCTTGTACGTAACAAAAGAGAACGTTGAAATATTTATCGATGAAATGGTGAAAAAAGGGGAAATCAAGAAGGAGGAGGCGAAGACACAGGTAGAGGAGTTGCTAAAAAAGATACACGCCGGTAAAAAGGACGTCGAATCTAAGATCGAGGAAGTGGTAAAGTCCGTACTCCATAAACTCGATATCCCCACTCGACGGGAACTTCTGGAAATGCAGAAAAAGCTTGAAGAGATTATGAAAAAGATCGATTCGAGTAAGGATTAGGCGGTAACGATTCAAAATCTGTACTACAATCCACCAACTTCTCGTTTTTCAAAATGCATAACGGTAAGGCATTGATTAGATTAGGCTTACGTAAAGTTTAAAATGGGTAACACGTTAGTGTTTTGAAAAACGTATTACCGATAAGCTCCGTAGGAGCAACCTGTTTGTAGCAAGATAGGATGCCATAGCAGACATTAGCTCCGTCAGAAGCGACCTGTCTGCCGGTCAATCATAACAGGCCGCTCCTACGGAGCTATTTACCCTATTGAATTTTATTGCGCTACAAACAGATCACCCCTAACGGGGCTATAGTGTTTTTTATGTCCCCCTGAATTTTTCAAAAAACTAAAGTATTACGAAAATTGTTTCATATTTCGATATTCGGATTTCGGATTTCGAATTTGGTTGCGGCCAAAGGCCGCGCCAGGTAATCTGTGGTTCCAAATGCATTTAACCGGTCTGAGGCCCTGCCTCGTTAGCCATCATTCTTAAAACACTAAACATTCAAATATGCGCCTGAGAAAAATAGGACAAAAGATTCGGGACATACGCCGACTCAACCAGATACTGAGAATATTAACCAAACATGGCTTCGGCTTCGTAGTCCAGCAACTCCATCTTGATGAATACATCATTGGAAGAAGTCTCATTAAAACGCGCCTGTTTCGTCGTTTTACGGAACCGCAGGAGTCACGGGCAGTCAGACTCCGTAAAGTGCTGGAAGAGCTAGGCCCGACCTTCATCAAATTCGGACAGGTTTTAAGCGTCCGTCCCGACTTAATCCCCCTGGACATCTGCTACGAACTGAGTAAGCTCCAGGACAATGTCCCTCCCTTTGCTTACGAAGACGTCAAAAAGCAGATAAAGGAATCACTGGGCAGTGACCCCGGTAAGATATTCGCCTCCTTTGAACCGATCCCCGTTGCTGCCGCATCACTGGGACAGGCGCACCGGGCGGAACTCAAGACGGGTGAGAAGGTCGTCGTAAAGGTGCAAAGGCCAGATATCCGCAAGATCGTTGAAACGGACGTTGACATCCTGTACACCCTGGCACAGTTGGCCAGTCGGTACATGTCTGACAGCAAGATATTCAATCCCATCAGCATTGTGGACGAGTTTGCCAAGATTATCACAAAGGAGATTGATTTTATCTACGAGGCGCACAACATCGACAAGTTTCGGAAAAATTTCAAGCACAGCAAAACGGTTTACATCCCGGAGGTCTTTTGGGATTACACCAGGCCGAAGGTCGTTACGATAGAAGAGGTTGTTGGGATCCGGTTGAATGATTACCTGAACCAGCCTCACCCGCCCGAAGACAAAAAGGCCGTTGCCGTAAACGGGGCCAATGCCGTTCTTCAGCAAATGTTTATCGACGGCTTTTTTCACGCGGACCCTCACCCGGGGAATATCTTCATCCTTCCCAATAACGTGGTGGCATTCGTAGACTTTGGGATTGTAGGCAGGCTTGACGAAGACACCCGTGACGCAATCGTGCGGCTCCTCGTAGCCATCTCTACCAAAAACATCCGCAGCATCTTAAAGGTGCTGGAAGCGCTCGGAACGTTTAGTGAAGAAACGTCTGCGCATGATTTTAAACAACCCATCAGCGACATCGTGGAGCAATACTATGACATCCCTCTGAAGCAGGTAGAAATTTCCACAATACTCTCTCAAACCATTGAATTAATGACTCGATACAAACTAAAGATACCACCTCAATTCCATGTCCTCATCAAGACACTTGCCACCATTGACGGCGTTGCAAGGCAGTTAGACCCGGAGTTTAATACCATCGCCCACACCAGGCCATTTGTGGAAAAGCTCATCCTGGAAAAGCACGACCCGAAAAGAATCCTCAAGGACGTAGCGCTTTACTCTTCCGAGCTGTTGGATATCCTTAAAGCGCTCCCTAATGATTCGTATGAAATCATAAAAAAAATTAAAAAAGGCACCTTAAAAATCGAATTTCAGCATCAGGGACTCTCAAAATTTATATCTGAAATGGATAAATCCAGCAATCGAATTTCATTCAGCCTGGTCATTTCCGCCCTGATTATTGGGTCATCCCTCATAATTATGGCCAACAGAGGCCCCCTGATATACGGCTTCCCCGTCCTCGGCATCCTAGGCTTCGTCTTTGCCGGTTTGCTAGGTTTGGGGTTAGCCATAGGGGTCTTGAAGTCCGGACGGCTGTGAGTGTGCAGATAAAAATGAGAAATTGGCAGAATAGGTATTTACCTCCTGAAAAACAAGGAGAGGATATCGAATGTGGGGCTTTGGTTGACTCAGGCGCTGCCGAACTAGCCATCCCCGCAGAACTTATTGAGCGACTTAAGTTGGAACAACTTGGCATCGTAAAAGTATACACGGCAGATGGAGGACAACATGAGTATCGAGTGTTTGGTATTGCTGAGGTGGAGGTACAGGGACGTACCTCACACTTTCGCGTTATAGAACTTCCCCATGGTACCGAGCCGCTTCTTGGCGCCGTTCCACTTGAAGAAATGGACTGGCACATTTCTCCTTTGGAAAAGAAACTCGTCCCCAACCCAAAATCACCGGAAAAACCACTGTTGCCGCTCTGCTGAAAGATTCTGTTAGTGGCAGATTGACGTTACTTTGCGGGGCAATTGTTCAGGTTTTGGTTGTGTAGGGTGAAACCCAACGATGACAGCCTGTGGCATTAAATAAAAATATTGGGGTTCGTTCTGACAGCATTAGACAAAAGTTTTTGGCGCCTCTCGTGGAAGGCTGACAGCACAATTGAACTTCTTGAGGACGAACCCTTGCGACGTCAAGGACTAAAGATTGGTCGTGTTTGGATTGCAGCCAATTACAGGAGAAAGGGCTTGGTCACTCAGTTGGTAGAGGTTGCAGCCCAGCATCTGTCGGTCAAAGTTTCAAATCTGGGATGGGAACTACCATTTACAGCCAGCGGTTGTGAGTTTGTGCGGCGTATCTCCCCTCACATGTTTTTGGGCTGTGGAGATCAGTTTGCCCTTCGCAAGTCACTGAAGCCCAGACACCCACAGCAAAATGGAACCTAACCATTTTGTCGTGTGAATACACTACGGTGCAGAACATTGGTTCATTACTTCAGCGTCTGTTGCACCTTTGTGTTCCGCACAGGCTAAACTATCATCTATCATCTTAAACGGAAGGAGGTGTGGCAATCATATATTTTAGGCGTGCTGTTGTTTAATAAATGGTGTATGTGATAGTTCTATGCTTTTCGTATATTCCTAAGATCGGAGGAAAATTATGAAGTGGTTTTTAAGTATAACTTTTACTGCGTTAGTTACCCTATTGTATGGTGAGTTTGTACCTTCTTATAAATCGTTGGTTTATGCACAATTTAAGCCTACAGAAACTGTGCTTGGAGATGAGAGTGGTGATGTTGGGATCAAAAAAGCCAAGAAGATTGTTGTGTGCGATGGAGATGTTGTATTTACTATTATTTTAAATGGAACGAAAATATCCGGTAACGTTGACACTATTGAATGTGGTATTTGGAAGCTAAGTGGCACGCTTAAAGGTAAAAAACTAAATATGAAGGCGACAAACCAAGAAAGCAACGATTGTTGCGAGTGGGCTACCTTTAAGGGTACGTTCAACAAAAAAACGAAAAAGGGCCACGGCACGTGGAATAATTCGTGCGGTGCTGACGGTAGCTGGGCACTGAGTCCTTGCCAGTAAGTTTTGTTGATTTTAAAGTAGTGGGGGGAGATTGTTCCCCCCCCCCACTATAATACTACCTTGGTTGTATAGGAATTTTCATTTTATTTATGCGGGTTTGCAGGTGGGCATGATTATAAGTTTCGTAGCGGTGGTGTGACAGATCGACCCACCCCTGCACCCCTCCTTATGAGCCATGTAGGGTAGGCACCGCCTACCAAATAATTGATCACTTAGGGTGGGTGCTGGTCTGATGGCCGTAGCAGCCGATAGGGCACAAAAACCTTTGGATGTGGTTGCAAGTACGTTGTACAATTTCAGAATCCATCAAGGCGGAAGCCTTGAGCTACAAACAGTGCAACATCCTTTTGTATTTGCTCCAAAACGTCCTGCGCCGCTTCGGCGACCGCTCCAGTGATCCCGCTTCCTGGCTCAAAGCATTTTCCTTCGATGCCGTAAACAATAAAACGTGGTGGCAATTGATTAAGGGTGCGTGAGAGTTCTACCGCCTCTGCTACGCCAAAGGCGTGCGAGGAGTAGTGGAAGTAGGTTGCAGGGATGGGTTGCACTTGTGCATCGAACCGGAGGATGGTTCCCGGCAATGCGCCGGAATGTACTGCATCAATGAGGATGACCGCATCAGCGGATTCCCAGCATTCCATGAGCGCCGCGCCGTCACAGTCTTTTTCGATGATATTGACGCGATCAGTTGCCTCCCGCTTCAGGCCTTGGGCGACGATGCGCCCCACGGCGTCGTCACCGCGATAGAGGTTGCCGACGCCGATTACGAGGATAGGCGGGGGCTTTTGCGCCAGTTGGTTGGTGGACATTTCATAACCCGAACAAGTTGGAAGAGTAAAGAGATACCGTAGGGTGGGCATTGCCCACCTTATCCGGCTAAAGGTCTAATTTAACACTTTCAGCCTGTAGAGCGAAGAGGCTCTTCGCCCTACATTAAAAAGCCGTTAAGGCTTTTATTGACAAAACCTTGTCGATATATTGGCGCTAATCGCCTATTCCCGTTCAATGTGCAGCTTTAAAAAATGGGTGGCGCAGGAGATGCAGGGGTCGTAATTGCGTATCGCCTGTTCGCAGGATAGGACCAGCTTTTCTTCAGGGATATCCAGATATTTCGGGATAAAGTTCAGGAGGTCGTTTTCAATGGTTTTTTGGTTTTGCGACGTGGGCGGAACGATTTTGGCGCTGAGGATGCTGCCGTTGCCGTCAAGTTGATAACGATGGTAAAGGATGCCGCGCGGCGCTTCCGTGCAGCCGTAGCCGGTGGACGCACGCGGTTGAACGGGCGATGACGGCTCTTCCGGCCTTTCATACTCATTGATGATACGCAATGCCTCGTCACAGGCATAGAGGGTTTCCACACTCCGAACGATAATGCTTTTAAAGGGGTTGCGGCAAACGGCTGAAAGCCCTGCCGCCTGCGCGGCTTCTTGCGCAGGCGCGGGAAGCTTGTCAAAGTTCAGGTTGTACCTGGCCAGCGGGCCGACAAAATATGCGCCACCTTCTTTTGTTTTGGAGTGGAGCGCGTTTGAATGTTGCACGTGTTCTTCCGTGAAGTGGTTTTCGTACTCGCAAAGAGGGATATCCATCCCCCTGTTGGAGACAATCCGTCCCTCGTTGAAGGCGTATTCATCGGGATGGCGTAGCGCGACGAATTCATAGTCCTGCTCAAAATCGGGAAAGGTCAGGGTGGACGTCCATCGGACGGTTTCCAGCGCCGCGTCCCGCGCCCATTTGAGCTTTTCCGCGAGGGGCGCAAACTCCTGCTTCGTTGGCGTCTTATAGAATCCTCCGACACGGACGTTGATAGGGTGGATTTCCCGCCCGCCAAGTAAGGTAACAATCTCGTTCCCCGCCTTTTTCAACTGCAGGCCGCGCTTGACAATCGGGGCGTGGTCTTTCGCCATTTGAATCGCGTCAGGATATCCCAAAAAGTCGGGCGCGTGGAGCATGTATACGTGAAGCGCGTGGCTTTCAATCCACTCCCCGCAGTACATGAGCCTGCGTAAGGCGCGCACCTGGCTGCTTATCGTGACGCCGAGCGCGTCTTCCATCGCGTGCACCGCGCTCATCTGATAGGCGACAGGGCATATTCCACAAATGCGGGCGGTGATGTCCGGCGCCTCTGAATAGGCGCGTCCACGCAGAAACGCCTCGAAAAAACGCGGCGGTTCAAAGATTTTCAGCTTGACGTCAACAACCTTGTTGTCTTTAATTTTTACTGAGAGCGCGCCTTCGCCTTCAACCCGTGAGAGGCAAGCCACTTTAATCGTCTTGTTTTTCATGTAACTCGCTCTCCTTGCGAAATGGTTCTGAATATGCATAAAAGCTGCGGAATGCCCGCACGATACCCTCTTCCTTCACCCCCAGGCGGTTAAGCCACGCGCTTAGTGACGCCGTATTAGGCGTTTCCATAGGGCCGTAGCATCCATAGCAGCCGCGGTTGTACGATGGGCAAATTGCCCCACACCCGGTATGGGTAACCGGCCCAAGACACGGTATGCCCTGTGCCACCATGACGCAGACGGTACCTCTCTGTTTACAATCGATGCAGACGCTGTGCGGCGGCACGTTCGGCTTGCGTCCGTACAGATAGGCGCTGATGACCTCCAGGAGTTGCATCTTATTGATCGGACACCCGTGCAATTCATAATCAACCGGGACGTGGCTTGCAATGGAGGTTGATTTGTCCAGGGTTTCTATGTATTGCGGTGAGGCGTATACCAGCGACACGAATTCTTTGACGTCTTTAAAATTTCGTAATGCCTGAATGCCGCCGGACGTGGCGCACGCGCCGATGGTGATGAGCAGCTTCGATACCTTGCGAATCTTCTGAATGCGTTCGGCGTCATGCCGGGTTGTGATGGAACCTTCAACGAGTGAGATTTGGTATGGCCCCTTCACGGACGCGCGGGACGCCTCGGGAAAGTACGCAATGGCAACCTTGTCCGTTACGGCTAGGAGTTCGTCTTCGCAGTCCAGGAGGCTCAACTGGCATCCGTCGCAGGAGGCAAACTTCCAGACGGCTAGTTTTGGTTTTCGTTTTGCAGGCATGTTAAAGCTCCTTTTTTCCAAAGATGTCCTTTATGCGGTCGTAGCGGAATATGGGGCCATCCTTGCACATAAAAAGAGGGCCGCACTGGCAGTGTCCGCACAGGCCGATACCGCACTTCATGTTGCGTTCCATGGAAATAAAGACGGATGTATCGCCCATGCCGGTTTTTTGGAGTTCCGCGATGGTGAAGCGCATCATCACCTCCGGACCGCAAATCATGGTAATCGTGCGTGAGGGAGCAAGCGGTGTTTGCGGTATCAGGGTGGTGACCACGCCGACGTTGCCTTGCCAGTCTTCGGATACTTTGTCTATCGTGACCTTTACGTCGATATTGAAGCGTGTGCCCCATTTCTCCAATTCACGTCTATAGAGGATATCCTTCGACGTTTTGGCACCGTAGAGCAGGGTGATTTTTCCGTATTTTTTGCGTTGTGAAAAGAGTTGGTACAATACGGGGCGGAGCGGCGCCAGTCCGATTCCACCCGAAATTATCAGTACGTCTTTCCCGGCAGCTTCTTCTAACGGCCAGCTCGTTCCGTAAGGGCCGCGTATGCCCAGGACGTCGCCCCGTTTCAGCTTTGCCAATGCATGTGTCACGGTTCCTACGGCGCGGATGGTGTGCTCTGCCGAGCCAGGGTTGCCGCTAAGGGAAATAGGGACTTCTCCCACGCCAAATACATAGAGCATGTTGAACTGCCCGGCGGCAAAAGGGAAATCCCTTGGACCGTCTGCCGGTTCAATCTCAATCGTGAAGGTGTCGTACGTCTCCTTCTGTATCCGTCGAACGACAAATGGGCTGGGTATCATTGGGTTTTGGGTATTCATAATTGTTATAGCTTAGCTCATGGTAGGGAATACGACGAATACTGTAATGTTAACTTTTTGGTAGAGTAGAAAAAGAGAGACCTGGATAAAGAAAAAGCCCTCCAATTATGGTAAAGTAGTTTTTGGTAAAAGAACTAAACCATAAAGAGA
>JACVXV010000162.1 GCA_015661205.1 Candidatus Brocadiaceae bacterium | reverse complement strand
CTTCCATTCCTGGCACTCTCTGTCCTTCCCTTTTCCAAAGGCGTATACGGCATTTGACAGCAATTCTTTCAGCCAACGATAGTACATGGTTGGATGAATACCATTTGCCTCACATACTTCAGAGAGCGCTTTCTTTTATAATAAATGCTGCTTCATTATTTTCGCTCGTTTCTCCGGTAGATACTTTTTTCTCTCATTTGCTTGTTCCATTTTTCACTCCATTTGAAATAATTTAAGTATAGCTTATTTTCAATAAGAGAAATTCCATTTCCGTCTGAAGCAGAACACAACACACTGAAACCCTTTTTGAGTATAACAAAATCGATTGCGATTGCAAAGATACTGACTATTAAGCTGTTAACTGATGTTATAACCGCTGATAGATTGTTAGATGGTGTATGCGTTTTTATCACGAACCATACAGAACAGGAAGATGGAGGTGGGTTTAAAGTAAAACCCCAATCTTTTTTTGTTTTATCCTCCCGATTGAACATTGAGGGAAAGAAAAGTGAGAGAGAATGGTGTGAAATTGTAGAAGAATTATCAAGTCCACCCCTAGTCTCCATAATTTTTCCAACCCCCACGCATCCACAACAAGATTCCATTTACATTTTTCGGTTTTCCATTTAAAATGTACCATTTTGAATAACTCACCTGAATAAGGGATTTTGTTATGACAAGCGGGGATGCTTGTTATAACGGAAACGGATTGAAATTTTTCTACCATTAAAACTATTATGACAAATCGTTCTATAATGATACAAGGCACCGGCTCCCACGTGGGAAAAAGCATTTTGGTGTGCGCCTTGTGCCGTATACTAAAACAGGATGGCTATAGAGTTGCGCCTTTTAAGGCGCAGAACATGGCGTTGAATTCCTTTGTAACGAAAGACGGAAAGGAGATGGGCAGGGCGCAGGTGGCGCAGGCCGAGGCGGCGGGGATTGAGCCTGCGGTTGAGATGAACCCCATACTTCTTAAGCCCACCGGGGATTGTGGTTCTCAGGTGGTTGTCATGGGTAAACCCGTGGGGAACATGACTGCCAGGGAGTATTACCAGAAGAAAAATGCATTTGTTTCCACCATAAAAGGCGCTTATAATATGTTAAGCAGCCAGGTGGACATTGTGGTTATCGAAGGCGCGGGCAGTCCGGCGGAGATAAATCTGAAGGACGGCGATATCGTCAATATGGGTATGGCAGAGATGGCGTCGTCGCCCGTATTGCTGGTTACTGACATCGACCGCGGCGGCGCATTTGCCTGGGTTGTCGGGACGTTGGAGTTATTAACGGCGCGTGAAAAGGACCGGGTGAAAGGCATTATCTTCAACAAGTTCCGTGGGGATAAAGGTATATTAAAACCGGGATTGGACATGCTTGAAGACCGTATTCACAAACCCGTTGTGGGTGTGATACCTTACATGCACAATCTTGGCATTGATGACGAAGATTCCGTTTCGCTTGAATATGAGCATGCAGAAAGTCAAAAAGATAAAGGGGCATGTCAGAATTCCGCAATTTCTGAAGCATCCCACCTTCGGCCTTCAGCCTTCGGCCTTCAGCCTGTCTTAGACATCGCCGTAATCAAACTGCCCCGTATATCCAATTTTACCGACTTTAACGTCTTCTCCCATGAAGAAGAGGTAAAGGTACGGTTTGTAGACAGGGCCGGAGACGTTGGCCGGCCGGATTTGCTTATTATCCCAGGGACAAAAAATACCATAGGTGACTTGCGATTCCTGCGGGAACGGGGTATTGCCGGCCAAATAATACGGCTTTCGAAAGAGGGCGCTATGGTCATGGGTGTTTGCGGCGGATACCAAATGCTGGGCATGCAGATTAACGACCCCTGCCACGTGGAATCATCGGAAGATGGCGTCCAGGGTTTGGGTCTGTTAAACGTTGCCACTACCTTTGCCGCGGAAAAGCAAACCTTTCAGGTGAAGGCACATTTACTAAAATATGAGAATTCGTTTTACGTGGATGGCGAGTTAACCGGGTACGAGATTCACATGGGAGAAACCGTATCCGGCAGCGGCAACCCGGCGAGACCCTTCGTGAGGATTAGTGAAAGGGCGGGAAAAGGGGCGCAAATATTTGATGGTTGTGTTTCCGACCGGGGTAACGTGCTGGGTACCTACATTCACGGCATTTTTGACAATGACGAATTCAGGGCGAGGCTTATTAAACATCTGAGGTTGAAAAAGGGTCTCGAATCTGTGGATGGAACTGTTTTAAGTTATCATACGAGAAAAGAAGAGAAATACAACACCTTGGCCGATATCGTTCGTGGAAATATTGATATGGGGTTGGTGTATAAAATACTGGGGATGGCTTAGTATTGGGAAGGATCGGTAGGTCAACCGTCCCCGGTTGACATAATGATTTTACCTCTTTCCCCATAGACACCACGCTTTTCAATAATATTGCGCTACAAGAAAATCATTGCCGTTGGCGACCGTATTCGTGTAATATTGTATCTTCTATGGCAAATAACAAAAAAGCGGAAAGAGGACTCAATGTTTTTGAGAAGTATCTGACAATATGGGTGTTCCTGTGTATTGCAGCAGGCATTGTATTGGGCAAGGTTGCGCCGTCGGTTGCAAAGTATTTAGACGGGCTTGCCATTACGGTAAACGAAGCGCCTGTCGTCTCTATTCCCATTGCGATATGTCTTTTTTGCATGATGTACCCTATTATGGTAAAAATTGATTTTGCCGGGGTTTTAAAGGCCGGCAAATCAATAAAACCGGTTGGGTTAACGCTTTTTGCAAACTGGGCAATTGCACCGTTCACTATGTACGGCATCGCCCTGTTTTTTCTGGGATTCCTTTTTAAGGATTTTATAGGTGCACACGCATACGATTTTGTAAAACTCCCTCTGGGCGCTGATTGGGATATTGGGTCCAGGCATGGCGCAGGAATAGTCGTACTGCATCATAGTGGTAAGATGCTCCTTGTCCCTTTATGGAGGAGTTACCTCGCCGGTTGTATCCTTCTGGGAATCGCCCCCTGTACGGCCATGGTGCTTGTCTGGGGTTATCTTGCACGAGGTAATGATGGACATACCCTCGTAATGGTTGCGATAAACTCACTCACTATGCTTGTTTTGTACGGCCCACTTGGCGGATTTCTACTTGGTGTGGGACGGATTCCCGCCCCTTGGCAGGCGCTGGTTCTTTCAATTGCAATTTATGTCGCGCTCCCTCTTGTTACTGGATATTTTTCAAGAAAATGGATCATACAATCGAAAGGCAAGCCGTGGTTTGAGGGAAAATTTCTCCCGCTCCTCACCCCGGTTTCCATTATTGCCCTGCTCAGCACCCTTATCCTCCTTTTTTCGTTCAAAGGAGCATTTATAATCGCAAAGCCGATTACTATACTCTGGATAGCAGTACCGTTATTTATCCAGACAAATCTTGTTTTCTGGATAACCTACGGTCTTGCCAGGGCATGGCACTTTACGTATGAAGATGCGGCGCCTTCCGCCATGATAGGCGCCAGCAATCATTTTGAGGTTGCAATAGCCACCTCCACCATGCTCTTCGGACTCGCTTCAGGCGCTTCCCTTGCAACGGTGGTTGGTGTTTTAATTGAAGTTCCCACCATGCTATTTCTGGTTTGTGTCTGTAAAAAGACGAGGGTGTGGTTTACAAAGAGTTTGCCGAAAGAAAATCTTCTGGGGTATATGCAGAAATGAATTTATTTGAGATTTCTAAAAATACTTTATCTCGTGAAACAAGGACAACAGGTTTAAGAGATAAACACAGTGCAAGATGTATTGCATCAAAAGGGTCAAGAGGGTACTCTGATTGGAGAGAACAGGCTTGCAGCATGTCGGTTGTGTCCGGTATGACCACTTCAAAGAATGCGGTTATTTTGCTAATGTCTTCTTCTACTTGTTTTATAGAACATCGTTTCTTTCTCCTTAGGAGATACCTGAGTTCAAGGACAGTTGTGAGGGGAACAAAACCCTCCCGTTTTCCAGACCCACTGTCCAAATGTTTTATGATTTTATATGGGGCTGTCCAGAGTTCTCGGCCAGTTACCGTTTCTGTCTCTTTTGTAAGCCAGTTTACGATAACATCCGTGTCAAATAATATCCTGTCCAGCCTCATTTATTCATTAACCTTGTTATGCATGGTTGACCGTAGTTTTTTGATAAATTCCGTTGATGTCGTTTCGGCAGGAATAATATCGCAATATTTACCGAGTAATTCTTCTGAGATGTTTTTTTTTGCAGATGCCTTTGGCGCCGGAAAATGCTTGATGGAATCAATAGCCTTTTTCAGGATAGTAGACATAGATAATACCTCCAAATTGGTAAACTAGTTATAAAGTCTATAACGGTCTAATTTGAACACACTGAGGCTACGTTGTCAAACAAAATGTTGTGGAAAACCGGCGGGTTCAAGCTGCAATCTTGAACCCGCAATCAGTGGTTTTGCGTTGAAATCATTTTTCTGTCGTCTTTATTATTGAATTCATACTGATCGCAGCCCTGCTGCGTTGTTATAGAGGATTTTAAAAAATGCAGTACAAACCTTATGCAATATCCTGGAACACAACCTACCGGTGCAACCTGCGCTGTAGCCATTGTTATCTGGATACGAACGCATTAACAAAACAGTCCGCCAAAGAACTCACCACTGCTGAGGGACTCCGGCTCATCGACCAGATGGCGGAGTTGAATCCGAACCTTTTGTTGATCCTTACCGGGGGGGAGCCCCTTTTGAGAAACGATATTTACGACCTGTCATCGTATGCATCCCGCAAGGGAATGATGGTTGTGTTGGGCACCAACGGTAACATGATTGACGATGACGTTGCAAAGCGGCTCAAGGCGTCCGGGGTGACGGGGATTGGCATTAGTCTTGATTCTGTTAAGCCGGGGAGTCACGACTCATTCAGAGGAATGCAAGGGACGTGGGATGACACCCTGAATGGGATTGAGGCTTGCCGCAGGCAGGGCATTGAGTTCCAGATACAGACGACCGTTACCAAGGAAAATTTTCACGAGATTGCTGATATTATCAAATTCTCGTATAATCTTGGCGCGAGGGTCTTCAACCTCTTTTTCCTGGTTTGCACGGGGAAGGGGCAGGAGTTAACCGATATTACGCCGCAGCAATACGACCTTGCGCTGCACCGGCTCTATGAGATACAAAAAGAGTACCAGGGCAAGATGATGGTTGGCGCCAAGTGTGCGCCCCACTACCGGCGCATTGTGTATGAACATGACGCATCGTCCCCGCTTGTCCGCGCGTATACGGGCGGTTGCCCGGCGGCGACGCACTATTGCAGGATCACACCCGAAGGCGACGTAACGCCTTGCCCGTACATGCCGAACGTTGCGGGAAACGTGAAGGAAAAAAGTTTTGTAGAGATTTGGAATGAAAACAGCGAGTTTCAAGTCTTGCGGCACGACAACCTCAACGGCAGATGCGGTATCTGTGAATTCAGGAGTATTTGCAAAGGGTGCAGGGCCAGGGCGCTAGCGGCCACCGGAAATCAGATGGATGAGGATGCGTGGTGTAATTACGTGCCGGGTAAGTCCGGGAGCGAGGTTATCCAATTGGCTACCTCAGAAACTTTCGGGGTGGAAGAACAGTGCTTAATGCCTTGGGACGCTGGGGCAAAGAGCCTTCTTCAACAAATTCCCTCCTTTGCCAGGGGCATGGTGATAAAAAATATAGAACAATTTGCCGCAAAGAATAATTATCAGGAAATAACGCAGGAGGTGATGCGGGTGGCGCGTGAAGAGATGATGGCGAACAAGAAGACGGCATTTAGCCGAAAAAGCGATGAACCGGCGCAAACCCCCGGATATCCTGGTAAAGATGAGAAACTTCAAACCGAAGAAATTCCGTGGAGCGAAGAGGCGCGTAAACGGGTTGCGCACGCCCCCGACTTTGTGCGCCCCGGCATCTACAAGCTTATGCAGAAGAAGGCGCGGCTTCATGGGTATAAGGAGATCACCTCCAAATTTCTTTCCGAAATACGGGACGAATCCATGCAACTAGCCTCAAAGCGCATCAAGCACATCGGGTTCGATGAGCTGAGGATGGAGGCGTGGGACAAGGCCAAAGAGAAGCTAAAGAACGTGCGCAAACAAGAGGTGATTGAAAAGATTAAGACGTTTCTCGGAGAACGCACCGAAAAAAACGAAGGCATTATCACCAAATTTCAGGCATACCTGGCCGGTGGAGACGAGTCCGTAAAGGAGAAGGCAAGCGCTTTACCGGTGTGGACTGACGAGGCGAAGCTGCGTCTTAAAAAGGCACCGATATTTGTCAGGGGCAGGGCAAAGAAGGCGATCGAGGCCTTTGCCATACAGCAGGGTTGCAAGGAAATCACCGGTGACTTGATTAATCAATATATGAAAAATATCCCCTCTTTTGTCAACAGTAAATTTCGGTAAAAACCATTTTGCGGCGGGTTTTATTGCGTTTTCACTTCGTACTCAATCTCCGGCTTGGGAACGAGAGAAAGACACCCCTTAGGGGTATAACAACCGTAGCCCACTGCGTAAGCGGTGGGGTAAGTGAAAACACACATTATTCAGCCCCGTAGGGGCGGCACAATCCATCGTTTTTTAATACGGTCAGAATTGTCATATTCCGGTAGCTAGGGATTAGATGAACGACAGAATAAAACAACTTCTATCATATTTATACCTGAAGGGCGTCTTCTCTAAGATTTCACCCCAATTTCGCCAGATTTCCCCGCTGTCGATACGAACAAAGATTATTATTTTATCGATCCTGCTTTCGCTGTTTCCTATGGTCGTTATGAGATTAGTCATGTACCCCACGGAAACAAAGGCATTACAGGATGCGTTGATACAAAATCTGGAAGGTGTTGGGCATAAACAGGCCGAATTTATTGTACGATGGATTAATGAGAGAAAGGCCGACGCGAAAATTGTAGCTGAAAATCCCAACGTACCCGGCGTAATTTATAAATCCGAAGGAAGCGAGAATTTTTATCGGTTGTTATTACATTTAAACACCATTCGTGACGCTTATGGGTATAAAGAGATTTTTATCTGCGACCGCTTTGGCGACCTGAAGATCACAACCTCTACCGGCAAGATAATTGCCAACCTGGCGGGATTTGAATTTTTCCAGAAGGCGCTTAACGGCCTCACCTTTGTTTCGAACATTGCTCCATCAGTGGTCGATCTCGAAAATGAATACGGGAAGTTGGAATTGGGGTTGCCGACACTCTACATCACAACACCCGTTATCTACGAGCATAAGATTATCGGCGTTGTTTGCATGCGGCTGGACGTCATGGAAATCAGCAGGCACATGCGCAACATCCGGTTAGGGGAAACGGGTGAGACCTACCTGATCAACAGCGAAGGGTATATGATTTCCGAATCAAAATACTTAAAGCAGATAAAAGACATGGGACTTGTTCGTCAACGCACGACGCTTGAGCTTAAGGTTGTAAACCCTAAAACAAAGAAACTTACGAGGAGCGCGGAAGAGTGCATTAAAGGGAAAAAAGGCCACGATGGAGCGGGCTACACCGATTATCGCAATATAGAGGTCTTAGGTTTTTGGCAATGGATACCGGAATTGGATTGGGGGATCATCGCGGAAATTGATATGCATGAGGGATATGGCCCTGTCAAGAAACTGCACTTGATTGTTGTGTCCATTATGTCGGTGATGACGTCG
>JACVXV010000161.1 GCA_015661205.1 Candidatus Brocadiaceae bacterium | reverse complement strand
ATCATGCTCAACCCAGGGCGTTGCCCTGGGCTGTTGTATTGCGCCCCGTTGGGGCTATTTTGCTAATACGGTTAGGCCGCGTTTGCCCAACTTTTCATTTTTTAACTTAACACCTATGGCCCCTACGGGGCTTCAAAATATACTAACAACTACGACCCACCGCTTGCGCAGTGGGCTACGATTGTGTTGCTCCTAACGGGGCATTATGCGTATCGGACAGTAGGTCAACCGTCCCCGGTTGACATTATGAATTCGACTCGTTCCCACGCAGACAGACTGCGCCAAATGAACTTTTTTATTCTAAAAGTGGGGGAGAACCCTTAAATATTGCTCATTTTAGCCTGATTTCGTTGCATTTTGTGACATTTCTACCCTTAAAGTGGGGAAGAAATATTAAAAATAGCGTAAAATTGTCCATTTGACCCAGTCTGAGAGTGTGGGAACGAGTTGGTGTAGGGACACGGCGCCCGTGTCCCTATGTGTGAACTCAATAAGATAGCGAAATTAAAAATGGTCCCCTCGTCAGCCGCCACCGACCATCTGTAGACGTGCTTTTCCGTTCTGCTGCCCGCTATGCAGGCAAAACACGATCGGCGTCATTTTGACCGGCATAGGTGACGACGGCGCGCGAGGCATGCTTGAAATAAAGCAGGCCGCGCTTACAATATTGCGCAGGACGAGGCCTCGTCTGTCGTATTTGGTATGCCAATAGAAGCCATAAGGTATGGCGGGGTGGATAAAATACTGCCACTCGATACAATCGCCAGAGAGATAGTAAGACTGTGTAAGCTGTAGAATGATGACGTAACCGTGTATCTGTTCGCACGCCAACAAAACGCAAATCTAAGATTGGAGACTTACATACGCAACGCCATCGGCTGCAATAGATTCGTCTTGATTTTACAGCCAATACCAAATATAAGAAAAGGATGCAACTGCTTGGTAACACTTTCGGTTTTTGAAAAAACCCTGAAAAGCTTCGTGAGGAGCGGTATGTTAATTGGGATATTCAGGGGATTTTGTGGGTAAACGTGCTTGTATGTGACATGAGACACTTTGTCTCACGGGGCACTTTGTCTCATGGGGCACTTTGTCTCATGGGGCACTTCTTCAGTATATATAAACTAACTCCATTAAAAATACCAGGTAACATTGCAATAATTATTTCACATAATCAACGTTTATTTTGTCGATGGCTTTCCCCATTAACTCTCCAACAAAACTGTTTATGTGAAACAGAAACATTGCATTTGTTAACTATTTACAATATGGACTGTTACAATCAATATCTACAGATCACAAAACCATACTTGGCAAAATATTAATTGCTCGTTTTTACCCGGCAAAATACACAATGTAAAAGGCAATATTTTCAGTAAATAATGGCATTTCTTTGCAAATTGGTATTCGATTTGTTATTAAAGCGTCCCGACTGACCACACAACATTTAGTAAGGTATTACGAATATACTCAGTGTCTAAACAGTAAAAAACTGATGTTAAAGTTAATCGTGTGGAATAGCTACCATTGCCGTCATGAAAAGAAACGATAGTGTTTTCTCTGCTCCCTCTGTTGCTGGAATATCTATGACTGGAAACATGAATAAAATATTTACTAAAGGCATTACGTTGCGATACGCATTGGCGCTTGGGATATTGGCCGCGCTGAGCGTCACCGCCTTCTTTACCCTCTACAAGATCATTTCATCACAAAAGTCCAATGCCGCCATAATTAATACGAGCGGCAGCTTGCGCTGGCTCTCGCAACGTGCGGCGATATATGCCCAGGACCTCGTCCAGAGCCACAAAAATAGTGATCGTGAAACAATTCGTCAGGAACTGCTCCGTGTGGCCAATCGTATCGAAACCTCCTTCCAAAGATTGACGTCCGGTGATTCAAGAGTGGGCATAGCAAAGCATCTTTCACCACAAATAAAGGCATTGTACTTTGACCAGCCCATGCTCCTGGAAAAACAATTACGGGAATACATAGCGGAGATTAAGGCGCTGGTAGATTGCCCGGATAATAAGCTAATCCGGAGCAATCCCCACTTACGCCACGTCCTTACTGCATCCAAAACAACGTTGCTTGATTCCCTGGACGTCCTTGTGAAGCAATATCAATGGGAAAGTGAGCGGGAGAGCAATCGGTTGCAGGGTTTTGAAATAGGGGTAATGAGCCTCACCCTGTTCACCCTGATGATGGAGATGGTCTTTATCTTCAGGCCGATGGTCAGACGTATCAGGCAAGACGCCGCCAGAACGATACAGGAAGGTGAAGACCGGTTTCGGATGCTGGTGGAGTCAAGCCTGGACGGTATTTTTGCTTACGATAAGGACATTCATTGCACAATATGGAACAAGGCCATGGAGCAAATATCCGGCGTTCCCAGAGAGAACTTACTGGGAAGAAATGCGTTATCGGTATTTCCGTTTTTGGAAGGCATTGGAGAGGGAGACAGCCTGAGAAATGCCACAAAAGACAAAGCGACGATCAGTTACGGGATACGTTATAATTTTCACCAAACAGATAAGAGTGGATATTTTGACAGCGCGCACTTTCCCCTTTTAGATACCAATGGCGCCGTTGTTGGCGGCATGGGCATTATCAGGGAGGTTACCGGACGCATCCTCAACGAACGACGATGGAGCGCACAACATGCGGTGACGCGCGTCCTGGCGGAATCGGCCTCCATCGGGGAAGCCTCGCAAAAGATACTCCAGACTATCTGTGACGCCCTTGAATGGGACGTTGGAGGCCTCTGGCTTGTAAACACAGGCACCGGTGCGTTATATTGTGTGGATATATATCACCCGCCACATCGCGAAGTTCAGGCATTCAAGGTTGCCAGCAAGCAGGCAAGTTTTCAAAGTGGCGTCGGATTGCCCGGACACGTCTTGGCCACAGGCCAACCCCACTGGATTGCCGACGTAACCTGTGATCCCAATTTCCCGCGTGCATCTATCGCCTTGAAAGAGGGGCTGCGTGGGGCGTTTGGATTTCCTATCATAAACAACAATGAAATTATCGGGGTAATGGAATTCTTCAGCCACAGTATCCGGCAGCCAGATGAAGAATTACTCAATATGATGGGCGTTACCGGCATTCAGATAGGTCAGTTCATCAGGCGAAAGCAAGCGGAGGCGCAACTCGTCAAGTTGTCTCATGCCGTAGAACAGAGCTCATGTTCGGTGATCATCACAGACACGAAAGGCCACATCGAATACGTCAATCCCAAGGTTGCCCAAATAACAGGCTATGCGAAGGAAGAACTCATCGGGAAGAGTCCACATATCTTTAAATCGAATAAGACGCCCCATCAGCAATACAAACATTTGTGGGATACCATAAAATCAGGCGGTGAGTGGCGTGGGGAGTTTCTCAACAAGAAAAAATCCGGGGAACTTTATTGGGAGTATGCTTCTATTTCTCCCGTTAAAAACACGGAAGGTGTTATTACCCATTTTATCGCCGTTAAAGAGGATATTACTGAGCGGAAACAGTTCGCTGACCGTCTTGAATTCCTTGCTGACCATGACCCGCTTACGAACCTCTTTAACCGCCGCCGTTTTCAGAAAGAGTTGGACTGGATCCTCAGCCAAGCACGACGCTATAGCAGCTATGGGGCGCTTTTGATTTTTGATTTGGACCATTTTAAATACGTGAACGATACCCTTGGTTACCAGGTTGGAGACGAAGTCCTGGTAAATGTATCAAAATTGCTGAAAGAACGGTTGCGTGAAACCGATACCATCGCCAGGTTGGGCGGCGATGAATTCGCCATCATTCTCCCCAATATCAATGCCGACCAGGCTCAAGCTACAGCAAAACAAATATTGGAGATTGTGCAAGGTTATACCCTGGTTATTAATGGACATTCGGCAGGTGTTACGGCCAGTATCGGCATAGCAATCTTTCCTGATCACGGGGACGCAAGGGAGGGGTTGCTTGCCTGCGCAGACCTTGCTATGTATCAGGCAAAAGAATCAGGCAGGAACCGTACGTGTATTTATTCGTCTAACTATAAAGAGAAACTTGCGTCACGCGTGACATGGGAAAAACGTATCCGCACCGCACTAAAACAGGATCACTTTTTTTTGCACGTGCAACCGATTCTTGATTTGCAGTCGAATCAAATTGCCTCATACGAGGCATTATTGCGTATGAAATGTGAAGACGGAAGCATTATTTATCCGGCAGACTTTCTTGGTATAGCAGAGCGTTTTAATCTTATCCGGGAAATAGACCAATGGGTGATCTGCCATGCTATTCACTTTATTTCCGAACACCAATTAGATAAAAAAGGAATATCGCTGGAAGTTAATCTCTCCGGTACGTCGTTCAATGACGCTGAATTACTAAAAACAATTCGTGAATCGCTCATAAAGACGCGTATTAATCCCCATCGCCTTATTATTGAAATCACTGAAACTGCCGCCATTGGCAACATAACGGAAGCAAAGGAATTTATTGAAACCTTGCAGTTACTCGGATGCCGTTTTGCGCTTGATGATTTTGGTATTGGCTTTTCATCCTTTAGTTATTTGAAAAATTTATCCTTTGATTTTATAAAGATCGATGGAAGCTTTATCCGGGATATTCCACGAAGTTTCATGGACCAGCATTTGGTCAAGGCTATGGTAGAAATCGCGCGTGGATTGGGAAAGAAGACAATAGCCGAGTACGTAGGCAATGAGGAGACCGTGCAACTATTGAGGGAATATGGCGTTGATTATGCCCAGGGATATCATATCGGCAAGCCGGGGCTATGGAATACCTTCTTTTGAGGATATGGAGCGAATAGGGGACAATCAAACCTGCTCCTAAATTGGTGTTTTTTCCGATGGTTATTTGCCGGTTTTTCGAAATAACCCATCAGCCCTTCACAAGCAAGTGCCAAGGGGCGGCAAAGCCAATTTCGTGCTGAAACGGTTCAAAACGTTGTATACCTTATCCCGCGGCCATCCACGGTAAACGTTATTGCCCCCTCCTGATGCGTTTGTAAGACAATAATATGGCGCGATTGCAGGTTGTCGAGTGTCTTGTTGGAAACGACGCCTTCGCTGGTATTAATGGATGACGACGCGCGGGTCTGGGCACGGCGTCCAGTAACACATCCAGATTGTTTACAAAGGAACCGTGGTGGGGTATTTGAAGGGCGTCAGCTTTTAACTCGTTTGAATTCGCCGTGAGCGCCGCTATCCCCTGCGCCTGGATATCCGCGCAGAGCAGTATGGTGTGGCCGAGATATTCGATTTTTATGACACAGGAGTTGTCGTTTGACGTGGTGACGCCGGGATACCACGGAAGTGGATGCAGTATCTTTACCACGGCAGGTTCAAAGCCGCTTACCAGCTCCCCCGCGGAGACAGCAGCAACCGGTATGCGCCTTTTGTTAAGGAGGGAAAGGATTTCCTGCCCCTTCTTCGATTCAAACAAATGTTGCTGTGAATAAATGGATTTTATAGAAAATCTCTCAGCAAGGGCGGGCAGACCATTCCAATGGTCATCATCCTCGTGGGAAAGTATAAGCAAATCAATGGCCTTTACCTTCCGTTCCCACAAAAATGGGGACACTACGTATCGCCCCCCATCGTAATTCTGCCATGAGCCGGCGTCGTACAACATATTCTTCCCGTTTGGAAATTGGATAAATATCGCGCTGCCGTGTCCTACGTGCAGGCAGGTGACCTGGAGCGAGTTGCCGGGGAATTTGAGTACGTTTGAAAAGAGAAAGACGTTGGCGCTCAATAATCCAAAGATTACCAGCCTGACAACGTCTAATGACAAATAGCCGCAAAACAGGAGCGACAGCATAAACAGGTAATACACAACCACCTCTGCCGGCGACGGCCCGGTAACGTAGAAATAAGAATAGGGAATAGCCGCGTGGAACGAGACCATCAATTCCAAAACTACGTCGGTGTATGAGGCTAGCCAGGCCGATGCGGCGGCCAATGGAGGGCATAACGTGCCAAGCGTCAGGAGAACAATACCGCAAACGGTAATGATCCAGAACAAAGGGAACACGATAAGATTGGTTATGCAGATGCCCGGTGTGAAAAGATGGAAATAATAGGCCGTGATGGGCATTGTTGCCAGCCATGCGGCCAGGGAAACACAGAAGGATTTCCGCAGGTATTTCTTCAGAAAGAAAAACCGTCCCCGTTCAGCCTTTACCTGCAACGCCTCCACAAATAAGGCTACCCTGAATAGCCTGCCTTCTATCCTTGAAGAACCGTACACGATGCCGAAGGTTGCCACCACCGACAACTGGAACCCCACGTTGAAAAGATCTGCAGGATTCCTAACCAGGATGAAAAAGACCGCTGCAAAGAGTCCGCTCGTAATGTCCCACTGCCTTCTTACCAGGAAGCTGCAAAGAAAGGCGGCAACCATGATGCATGCGCGTAGCACGGGTGGGTTGAGTCCCGTCAAAAACGCATACAAAAATACGACAACCAAAACGGCCCCAATCGACAACGTCTGGTTTACCCTCAACAATCGCAAAGGAAGCCAGATGGTAAAAACCACAATAGCCACGTTAAAACCGCTGATTGCAATGAAGTGAATAACGCCCGTCTTCATGAAATTATCTATCGTCTCTCCCGGCAAATCAACCCTGTTCCCCAGCAACATACTGCTGATCATCGGGGCGCTATTGCTGAACGTATGCAAATATATCATATTGTTCAACGCGTTCCCCAAAGTGTAAATGGAACGATAGACCGGGTTTTGGCGGGAAACCCCGCACGGCGTAACATTGTCGGCGTGCGACACCGTCATTAAACAACGCACCGACGGCATTTGCTTTTGTAAGTAGCCTTTGTAATCGTACTCACCGGGATTGAGGGGCGGTGTGGGGAGAAACACCTGACCGAGAAGCTCCACCCTTTGTCCATACACCAACTGAGGCAAGAGGGACAGCACGGCATCTTTGTTAAAAATTTCTACGTCCGACGGATAAAAATTTACCTTAACAGTTCCGGAGACCTCTCTCCAACCCGACATAGTTTCTACCGCCTCTGCGCGAATGAGGAAAGAGGTCTTGAAACCAGGTTTGCCCGAATACCGGCCAGAAGCGAATCGACTCAATCGTTTAATCACAATAGCGTCATCCAACATAATGGGTGGACTGATAATGACGCCTTTTATGCGGCACAAAGACCGCCTGGCCGTTAAAAGCCACACCAGGTGGTTGGCAGGAATGGAATCAGTCCTGCAATCATAATACGCGGCAGCAACGGCGACCAACAACAGGGATACGCACACTGGCAAAAAACCCCTGAGCCGCTGAAACCACATACTAGCCAGGCAAGCAATCCACAACAGCAAACATATCCCCAGGATGACAGAAAGGAGGATCGCCGTCACGTGTCCAAGATAGATCCCGGAAACAAACAAAATGGTAATAATAACAATAGGCCGTTGCATAGTCGATTTGCGTTAAATAAGTAAATTTTATAAATGGGACGTTATTTTAACAATTTACAAGGGTTTTTACTTCAGAAAAACGGCGGGGGGACATAAGTGCGAACTTAATTCTTGACAGGATAACAGGATTAACGGGATTTTTTCTCCCCCATTCTTTTTTTGTGGCTCTTCCAGCGTGTGCGGGTTATATTAATTGTATGGAAAATGGTAGCGCGTGGGTTCATCCCCCGCTGGGCGTGCATTCCCAATGCCATTGCCGACCATGAAGGTCGGCGCGACAAAAACCATCGCCGTAGGCGACCTGTTTAATCCAAAATCTGTGTAATCTGTGAAATCTGTGGTTTCACGCTTTTTCAATTTATCCGGGGCGCTGCCTCACTGGTTGTTACTATGAAATGTCCACATTGTCTCGAATCTTTTCACGATTTTTATGAAGTGATACTTGTTGGTAACGATGCCCAGGGCGATTGGGGCATCATCAGCAGGAAGTGTCCTTCCTGCGAACGAGTTATCCTTGTCCTGGCAAACGGCAAAATCAGCAGCATCGGTGGCCGGAGCCATATTGAGGCCGTCAAAAATGAGCGTCTGATCTATCCCAGGGGGTCAAGCCGCACGCCCCTTTCAAAAGAAGTCCCTGAAGAATTTGCACGGGAATACCGGGAGGCGTGTATCATCCTTGCGGACAGTCCGAGGACGAGCGCCGCTTTAAGCCGCCGGTGCTTACAAAGACTGTTGAGGGAAAAGGCGCACGTCAAGCCGTCGAACCTTGCAGGTGAAATCCAGGAAGTAGTTGAAAGCGGAAGTCTGCCGCCATACATAGCGGATTCCATCAGTGACATTCGGAAGATCAGCAATTTTGCGGCGTATCCAACAAAAAGCGAGAGAACGGGCGAGGTGGTGGACGTTGAGGCCGGTGAAGCGGATTGGAACCTCGACGTGCTGGAGATACTTTTCCACTTCTATTTTGTGCAACCCTCCATAATTAAAAAGAAACGGGAAATACTTAACCTCCGACTTAAGGATACGGACAAAAAGGGGTTGAAAAACGACTAGTAGCGCAGGCTTCCAGCCTGCGCTACTAGCATTTCCACCTCATTCAGCCGGCTCCTGTTTGTTGATTTTCAACTCCCGTATCTTTTGCTGGAGGTTTTGCCGGTGCATGTCGAGGGCGTCGGCGGCGCGGCTTACGTTTCCGGAATATTCTTCCAGTTTCTTTTTAATAAAATCCCGCTCAAAGTTTTCAACCACAAGCTTCTTGGCGTCCCGGAAAGAAATATTGTAGTCGATAGTATTGGCGGCTGCACCGCTCTTTTCCGGCGCGCCTAAATCTTCAGGTATGTCCTTTGCATCAAGGATATCGCCGTCGGAAAGGACTACCGCGCTTTCTATCACGTTTTTGAGCTGGCGGACGTTGCCTGGCCAGTGGTACGACATTAACGACTTCATCGCCTCATTGGAGATTGACAGCACCCCCTTTTGGTGTTTTTCGGAGAAATAGTGGACAAAACGGTTTGCCAGCAGGGGGACGTCTGATTTCCTGCTTCTTAAGGGTGGGAGTTTTATGTTTACCACCTTTATCCGGTAAAAGAGGTCTTCCCGAAACCGTCCTTTTTCTATCTCCTCCTCCAGGTCGCGGTGGGTGGCGCTGATCACCCGCACGTCAACCGCAAGCGTCTCCGTGCCGCCGAGGCGTTCGAATTTTTGTTCCTGCAGCACGCGCAGGAGTTTTGCCTGGGTGCTGAGGCTCATGTCTCCAATCTCATCCAGGAATATCGTTCCCTTGTCGGCCAGTTCAAATTTGCCTAACCGTTTCTCCGTAGCGCCGGTAAATGCCCCTTTTTCATGGCCGAAGAGGTCGCTTTCGATCAACGTTTCCGGCACTGCCACGCAATTCATGATAATGAGCGGTTCATTCCTGCGTTTGCTCCGTTTATGGATCTCGCGCGCCACCAGTTCCTTACCGCTGCCGCTTTCGCCCTGGATAAGCACGGTAACGTCCGTAGAACCGACCTTGTCGATCTTGTCAAACACGTCCTTCATGGCGTCGCTGTGGCCGATGAGTTCCCCCATGCCGCCCAAACGCCCGATTTCCTGGCGGAGCCGGGCATTTTCTTCCTGCAGGGCAAGCCGTTCGAAGACCTTCTTGACGATGATCCGAAGCTCATCGATTTCATAAGGTTTTGCAATATAATCATAAGCCCCCTTCTTCATCGCCTCAACAGCAATCTTTTCAGAACCGTGCGCGGTGACAATAATCACCGGCGGCGGGTTTTTCATGGCGTTAATAATCTCTAACGTCTTCAGGCCGTCAAGCAGGGGCATGTTGATGTCAAGGAATACGAGATGGGGGGGAGACGCCTTGATGCTTTGCAATGCCTCTGCGCCGTCTTTTGCCTCCGTGATGACGAAGTTGTCCTTTTGAAGTATCTTCCTCATCCCGTACCGGGCGGCCTTTTCGTCATCTACGATGAGTATTGATGGTTTAGACATAATTTTATTGATGCTCCAACCTGAATTTATGTAAATTTATACGTAGGGCAAGGCTTCAGCCTTGCCACTGCTTGAATACACACTATGGGTTGTGTGTAGGGTAGATTAAGCGAACAGACTGGGTCAAATGGACAATTTTACGCTATTTTTTATATTTCTTCCCCACTTTTAGGATAAAAAATTTCATTTGGCACAGTCTGGAAGCGTATCCACCAGATAATGATTTTTCCTTATTCCCAGGAATTTGGAATCCCTGTACAATTAATTTAAGCCTTAGGCGACATTTAACAACGTAGTGGCAAGGCGCGCCTTGCCACTACACGTACATTTGAATTTACTTTACATTAGATTAGGCCACCCACGGCAAAGTTTTTTTTGTAACGCCAACCCTCATGTCCGGCCAATGGCGGGGGATAAACCCCATAAGGGCTAACTTAATATTTGACAGGATAACAGGATTAACGGGATTATTTATCCTGTTATCCTGTCAAAAAACAAGCCAGCTCTTATTCCCCCTTTTTGTTAGTAGAACCGTACACTATCAATATGCAATTGCGATGGATCACTAATCAAGGTAACCCCCATTCGCTCCCATTCACGGCTATCAGGAAAAACTGAATGTGCGACTTTATGAGGCGAAGTTGAATATATATTGAGGCATTGTCAAACGAAAGCGAAAGAAACCGATATTTCCTCGTGTAAATGGGGATAGGCGAAACCTAAATCACTGTGTCAGTTCCTTACTTTATCGTGATACTCTTCATATTCAGCGATTGAATATGCAGTCCCTCTATTACTTGGTCGATGGCCAAAACCAACCCCATCTTATGCGTCTCAATCAGTCCCGCTATTGTTTGAATATTCTCAGCAGTCCCCGCCGAGCTGATCGACAAATCCTGGATAGTATCTCTGTCCATGCGAATCGCCCTAATACCGTTCAAAACATTGTAAAGGCCGATCGTCTCTCCTGTGCTGAACAACCCGGATCGAACAGCGTCCTCTACGGCCACATCTCGCAGATCAAGCATGTGCGCTTTTACTGAAACGCCACCTGCAACGAAAGTCTTTCTGACTGGGTCGCTCAAAGAATCGAGGTTAATCGATAACTCAGCCCGTAATAAAGCCAGACGCTTCTCCTTGTTTTGCTTATTGGTGAGATAACTCTGGAGGTAGAAGATAAAAATCGCGATCAACGCAGCGACAATAACCGATACTAATGTATGTATCCAAGTTCCAAGCGAGTCTTTCCCCTTGAAGTATCGTCTTACCAACCAACTATACCCGAGAGAAATTAGAACTGCAGCAATCAGGATCAATACACCGAGTCGCATCGCGATATCCTCCTCATACCGTTTAAAGGGGAAGTCAGTGAGGGATAGGCCATGAAACCCATCGCCGTGGTAACTCCCCATACCACTAACCAATCTACCATTGTTCGATCCCTCCAGCTTCAATTAATGAGACGTATATCACGGTCATTCCGGCGTTAAAAACGGGTACATTCCCAATTCCTTGTAAACCCTTTATTCATGTTGCATCCCACGTGTCCCCCGCCAGCGGGGGACAGTATTCTGCTACATCTTTGGTGGATTTCATACCGTCAACCGTCCCTCCGGGACTAAAAATCTCGGTCTGTAGTCCCACCGATAAATCGAGGGGCTATTTCCAACCGTCCCTATGGTTATTAAATACTTTCTGCCGTTTTTATCTCTCGTCTTCCACCTTCCTTCCGCACCTCTTCACGGGAACAGCGTATAACAGGATAATTGCCAGAAAGAAATGCAAAAAGTGTATCTACCATTAGGGGGCGTGTGATGTAATAACAACGAAGCGTTCCATCCTCGTAGAAATCTATAATCTTGAGCTTGCGTAGCACTGAAAGATGTTGGGAGAGGTTAGACTGCTCAATTTCAAGTAAATCCTTGATATCCGTTACACACTTGGCTCCTTTAGCAAGCTCTTCTAATATCAATAGTCGAGTTGAGTGTCCCAGGAGCTTTAGAACTTCTGCTTTGTCTCTTATGTCCAATTTGTTCATTTGTTAATCCCGTTTTTATAAATTTGTTTGATTATTGTATGATAATATTATAATGTAATCAACTATATTTACGTGTGAGCCTTTTTAACACACAGATGTTCAATGTATACCTATACCTCAGGTGGCGATACTTTAATGCATAGTACTTGCTAAAATAAATGAAATTAGGGCGAAAGTTACGCAAGGGCTTCTTGAATATTACGTGAAATCCATGCTATTTTTATTGAAATGTAAGACTTTAATTATGAGTATTAGTGAGTTTGTAATAAAGCATGAGATCGCCATACGCCTCGGCTTCTTTTTCGGCATTTTAGTTGTGATGGCATTGTGGGAACTGGCGGCGCCCAGGCGTGGACTTATTGCCAATAAGGTGTTCCGTTGGATTAATAATCTGGCTGTGGTGTTCCTTAACAGTTTTTTGTTGCGCTTAATCTTTCCCACGGCTACCGTGGGTGTCACGGTGTTTGTCCAGGGGCACAGATGTGGACTTTTCAATTACTTCTGGTTGCCTTATTGGATTGCTGTTGTGTTATCGGTGGTTGCTATGGATTTTTTCATTTACCTTCAGCATGTAATGTTCCATGCCATACCTGTCTTCTGGCGAATCCATCGCATGCACCATGCAGATTTAGACATTGATGTTACTACGGGTATTCGGTTTCATCCCATAGAGATCGTACCCTGTGTTGGGTGTGATCATGTTTGAAGTGATACTCAACGCTACATCCATGTTCAATCACGGTAATGTGCGCATGCCTCTCAGTATAGACAGAGCGTTACGCTGGTTTATTGTGACACCTGACATGCATCGAGTGCACCATTCGGTAGAGGACTACGAGACCAATACCAACTTTGGTTTTAATCTGCCGTGGTGGGACTGCTTACTGGGTACTTACCGTGATCAGCCGCGGATGGGGCACAAAGACATGACTATCGGTCTTAGGGACTTCCGTGACACAAAGCGCTGTATAATGTTGCACGGCATGTTGGCCATTCCCTTCATTGGTAAGATAACCGAGTACACGATTAATCGTCGCACGTGGGGAAAAGGCCAGTGAAAACGGTTCATTTCGTCCGTATAACTATGGCAATCTTTTTAGTAGTGGGAATTACGATAACAATTGCCTACCGCAGGCATTTTAATGTTGCTGCGTTAGAAGATTGGTTGACGAGCGCCGGCTCCATGGCCCCGCTTATGTTCATAGTAATTTATATAATATCCACTATACTGTTTCTGCCCGGTTCAGTACTGACCATTGCAGGCGGCATTCTGTTCGGACCTATTTGGGGAACATTTTACAATTTGACAGGGGCTACCATTGGCGCAACAATAGCGTTTCTTACGCTATAGATTACACGTATCTTGGCTATGTTGGACATAATGCGGTTGCAGGTGGCGAGGGCATGATCCGGAAAGCGCTTATGGGATTGGGACTGCTCGCCCTTGTAGCATTTCTACCGCGTCTCATCAAACGCTGGAAATCTTATTGATGAGTTTGAAGGGTAGTTGACAAAGAATTTAATCTCAAAGGAGAAAAGGTGTGCAATTAAAATCAATTGGTTATATTAAAAGTCCCATAAAACAACCCAAATTTGGCGGCTGGCAGGATTTAATTACAGAAATAGTTGTTGACGTTAACTATTTGGATGGTTTGGAAGGGATTGATGAATACTCCCATCTAATCATTCTTTATTGGCTGGACAAAGTAGATAAGGTCAAGCTTAAAATGAGACCGCAGGGGAAGAAAGACGTACCGGAGGTTGGTATATTTGCCTGCCGTTGCCCGTGGAGACCTAATCCTATTGGTATGACCACCGTTAAAGTGATTGAAAGGAATGGGAATGTACTCAAAGTCAAAGGATTGGATGTCGTTGATGGGACACCCCTTATTGACATTAAACCTTATACTCCACCTTATGATGCCGTTGAAGAAATAAGATATCCCGATTGGGTAAACAAATTAGAATACTAAAGCGCTCAGTCGAACGATTATCAGGATTAAATACAAATATTATCAGCGTGTATCTGTGAAAATCTGCGTCCCAACTTAATGAAAAATGAATGCCTTTGAAGAAGCAGCCGTAGAATATGAGGAGTGGTTTGAGACTTATAAGTGGGTTTATCTGTCAGAAGTAGAGGCTGTCAGGAAATTCATACCTGAAACAGGAGAAGGGATAGAGATTGGGGTTGGGACGGGTCGTTTTTCAATTCCCTTTGGAATAACAGTTGGTGTTGAGCCTGCAAGGGCAATGGCTGAAATTTCAAGGAAGAGAGGAGTTACTGTTTATAAGTCAAATGCAGAACACCTTCCATTCCAGGATAATTCCTTTGAGTTTGCGCTCGTGGTGACAACGCTCTGCTTCTTAGAATATCCTTTCCAGGCATTGAAGGAGATAAAAAGAATCCTTAGACCTGCCGGGAAAATAGTAATAGGAATGCTGGATGAAGAAAGTCCACCGGGAAAGCTTTACGAAAAGAAGAGAAAGAAAAATAAATTTTACAGGAACGCAAGATTTTACTCAGTTAATCAGGTGCTGGATTCGCTGAAAAAGTTAGCATTCGACAATATACAAACCGTTCAAACCATTTTCAAAAATCCCGATAGGATTCAAAGTCTTGAACCTATTAAAGAATGCTTCGGGGAAGGATTATTTGTTGTAATTTTAGCGGAGGTAATGAAATGAAACTGTGGTTATATTTGTCTTCCTGCCTTATTGTTTTAACTGTAGCCTTACATAATAAAGCTATGGCAGATATGGTAAAGGTTGGTACCGCGGCACCTGATTTTACACTTCCCAGCACCAAAGACAAAAATTTCACACTGTCTGCATACCGGGGAATAAAGCCGGTCATAATCTGGTTTTCAGACTGTTGTGGTGGTTGTGAAAGCAGGGCAAAGGTTATGCAAGGGCTTCTGGAAGATTACGATATTGAAATCCTTGTTATAAGTATGCTAAGCAAGGCACATCAAACTATTGAATTTGCCGGGAGGACAAACTTCCCTTTTCCATACTTGATTGATACGGAATATAAGGTAGTAAAGGATTATGTGGCTACATATAAACCGAATACCTGACCACAAACCAATACTTTTGTCGTGAACAAAAGCGGCCTTGTAACCTTCAGTAGTGGTCCGGGAGCACCCGTCAAGATACTCAGGAATGAACTGCAGAAAATTGGCGCGGGTAAATAAAAGACTGAAGATATAAGGGATAAATATCCCGACCACTAAATTCATTTCCCCTTGAAGAAGGTGCCGTAATAACAACAAGGGCAAGGGCAGGTGTCTGTGCGGATATGTCGGAAAATTTGGAGATAGATGCGTATGGACTGGGATGTGGCGTGCTTTGAAGTATAGTAATACTCTGTAAAAACTTTTTTTGTAAATTTTCCTTCATGTCCCAACAATAATTCGTGAAAATTCGTGTAATTCTTGTCGGCTCGTCCGCAGAATCTGTGGGTAACAAGTAAGACTTAGGAAGAGAAAAGGAGCATTGCCTTCCAAAAAGGTGTAAGATGTTTTTATCAAGAAAATATCTTAAACAAACGATTTTCCGTTTAGCTGCCCGCCGTTCCCGCGCCTCACTTAATTTCCGGTCTCGTTCGGAAAAGATTTCTTGTTCACGTCCGAGCAATTTGTCCTGCGGAGCGATATAACCTATTGCGCTATGCAATCGTTTCGTGTTGTAATGCGCGACGAATTCCTCCACAATTCACCGGGCGTCTTGCAGATTTACCGGGCAATAGGGGCGAATACTTTCCAGCTTTATTGTCTTGAGCCACCTTTCTATTTTCCCGTTACTTTGAGGGTAGAAAGGCGACGTTTTTACGTGCGTCATTCCACTTATCCGAATATACTCCTTGAAATCCTTTGCTATGAACTTTGGGCCATTGTCCGAAATGATCCTTGGTTTGACCTCAGGATACCTCTCTTTAGCCCGTTCCAAAATAATTTCCACCGCCGTTTCTTTCATGGTCTCCCGAATTTCCCAATGTACTAGCCCTAAAACAAGCGAGGTTTTTTGGACTAGTGAACAAAGATATAAAGATGAAGCAAAACATTAAGTATTTTATCCGTAGTTGAGCCGAATAATAATAACGGACTGCATTTGTCCGAAACTGAGAAAAAGAAAGTTGAAAGCTACAAACGGTTGATATTGGGTTTCACTCACGTTCAATCCAACCAACCCGGCTGGAGTGATTTGTTATGCTTCAATTGCCACCAATGGTTGGATATGGGTTGTTGGCTTGTGTAACGACAGATCATGAGTCGCTTGAAGATTGAGCCAGAACTCTGGTGACGTGCTGAAAGCCTCTGAAAGCAACCATGCAGTATCAGGAGATACGCTTCTCTTACCCCTGACAATTTCGTTAATTCTTTGCACCGGAATGCCAATATAAGTTGCTAGTGCCTTTTGCGTAAGTCCCATAGGTTCAAGATATTCTTTCAGTAAAATGGTGCCGGGGTGCGTTGCTTTTCTATTGGATGGAATCATTTTGATAATACCTCCGATTTTCAGTTAATGGTAATCAATGACTCTAAGATCGCCTAAGTATTTTGCTATCAACTTTATTTGCCTTGTTAGGAGTTGTTTTTTATTTCGGAAACTATCTCATCCACAGTCATTCCTTTAAAAATGTCATCTTTCATTTCAGTATAATTTCCTTTTCCAACACTAAACTGATTTATAAACCTTATCGTTTTACTCACACCGAGTTCTTTAAAAAGAACTTCAAAAGCT
>JACVXV010000031.1 GCA_015661205.1 Candidatus Brocadiaceae bacterium | reverse complement strand
TGCGGGGAAACGGGCTGGTGGATGCCCGCCTTGTCCGCACATTTTTTAACAATAACCCATATATTCTCCCGCAAAAGGGGTTTTCCCGTTTTTGAGAGGAATAAATAAGGGCTGGCCTGGCTGTTTTTTATCTCCGTCCTGGCCGTTTGCAGGTAATTTCTTATGGATTCCACCGCCTTTGTCCCAATCGGCACGATGCGTTCCTTCGACCCTTTGCCACGACACTTTACGTACCCATATTCAAGGTTAATCCAATCCAACTGGATGGCCGATACCTCAGACACCCTTGCGCCGGTGGCATATAAAAGTTCAAGGATGGCCTTATTTCTTATGCCCAGCTTGGTCTTTACGTTGGGGATGGAAAGCAGGTCGTCAATTTTATGCGTAGGGATCGATTCGGGTAGTTTTTTCCAGAGTTTCGGAGAGTCTATTGCTACCAAGGGATTTCTCTGCAATTTTCCTTCCGCGTGCAAGAATTTATAGAGCATCCGAATTGACACAAGGGCGCGGGAGATGGAACTGGTGGAAAGGCCGCGCTGCTTTTCCGAGATGATAAAGCCGGTGATCGTATCAGGGCGAACGCCGGTAAAATCGTCTATTTTTTTAGAAAGCAGGAAGGCGGTAAATATCCGCAGGTCATGGCTGTAACTGAGGATGGTATTCTTAGACAAACCACACTCGCTGAGGAGGTAGTTAATAAACAACTCAACCATTTCATCCATGTTATTTTTTTCTATAATCATGTCATCCCTTCGGGATTTATTTTACGCATTGCTGTGAGCGGGTTCAGGTTTGTAACCTGAACCCAACGTTTTATACAGTTGATCACGCCATCATCCCCACAAAGCGCAATTCTCCCAATACATTTCCGATGTGAAACCTTTTAAAATCCATTCCGAGGACTTGGCGGTATTGATTTTATCAAACGTGGGGTTCAGGTTACAAACCTGAACCCGCTCATGGTATCAAGCACAACAGCCATCAAACCTGAAGGTTTGAGCTACCGAACAACATTTTACAAAAAATTGGGAATACCCCCTATCGGTTCGTTTAAGCAAAGCGCAACGACAATCGTTTGTGGCATTTAAGAATGTGGGTTTCACGTCACTCAACCCAACCAGCCTGGGCGGTGTTTATCGTTTATCATCAGGCCATTTCACACCTCCATCTTCAACCACTTTTTTATATGCTACAATCTTTGTAGACAATTCCTTTGCAGAATCCTTTATGGCTGGAGATTTTGCTAATGCCTGATTTAATAAACCAACAGCTTCGTCTGTCTTGTTCTGACAAGCAAATAAAACTGACCTAAAGAGCAATAACCATCTAAAATCCTTATTGCGTTCTTCAACAATCTTAAACTCTTTTTCCGCTTTATCAAAGTCGTTTAATAACATTAAATTGAATCCACGAAGACATCTTGCATGAAATGCATCAGGCTCTGCCTGAATACACTTATCTAAAAGAGAAATAATCTGTTCTCTCTCTTTAGTATCATTTACGACTTCATAATCATATACTTTTAAATAATCTTTAAAAGGAGATTGATATTTTGTTTCGTTTTTGTTTTGTTCCCACCACACTCTTACTGCATCCATGTCCAACGCTCGAAATGACCTTCCAGTTAAGCTATTCAACAAAAGTGTTGTTCTTGCAATTACCCGAAGATTTTGCTCTGAGTTTACAGACTCACACAATTCCTGTACCACATTATCTTTAATTCTGTGAGTATTATTATAATCAATTAAGGTATCTATTGCGGCTTCTCTGAAATCAAGTTTAACATCTGAATTACAGTACAAATAAATAACCTCTTCTATAGAATAACCAGGGTCTTTTTTGGAAATAGAATCGACCAACTTGGAAGTTGCTAGCTCATATTTAATTGCCTCATAATAAAATTCAATATCCTTAAGGGCTGCATCAACAAACTCTTTGTATTCTAATTTCTTTTCTGCAATGATTTTTAGTTCTTCGTATTTACCACGTGCACCCGCTTTTGCAGCTATTGCGCATTGCTGTATATTTAATTGCTCTTTTAATAACGATTGGGCATTTTCCAATAAATTTTGTTTTTCTCTTATTTCACTTTTTGTTGTTTCAATAAAGTTGGATAATTTATCAGTTTCTTCTTCTACTTTTTCTTCTACTGATTTAAATTTATTATCTACAAATTCAGGCATTCTTTTACTGATTGTTTCCTCTGTCGCTTTTATTAACGCAGGTTCGGTCATTTTTTTCTCTACAAAATTTGTAACCAAACGTATGATAAATTGATATCCAACAAAACTTACAGTCGTAAAAATTGCTGCTGCTACAGATCCCCATAGCTTCCATTTACCCATGTTATAATTATGTAATCGGCTTTCTGCTTTATCAAGTTTCTTATCAATTAAATCTTGTACCTGGAAAGCAAGTATAGAATTAAGTGATTCGAGGGGATTTGGAGGCTTTGGTGTATTGAATTCGCTTTTGCTGTCGGGGCTTGTATCACTCATAGTTACACCTCCGTTTATTTAACGTCATTAATTTATATATTGCCAATAGAAATGATATGGGTGCATTTTCAAATTTTTGTAAACCTGTGTCCTGACAAGGTAGGATGGAAACGTCTATGCAGTCAGCCGTCCCTATGGGACTAAGAATTCTGACCTCTGATCCCACCGATAAATCGGTGGGCTATTTCCATGCTGTCCCTACGGGACAAAGTGTACATTTGCAAATATTTGGGAATGCCCCCTTACCCCCCCACCTGATGCATTACGGCGTGCCCCTTGCCCGCGTGCGCAGATGGTTTCAGATTTGCCGCACGGTAAAACGCATCGGTAAGCTGTTCTTCGGTTGGGTTGTTTCTCAGGATTAACCGCAAGTCCACTTCTCCGCCGGAGAGTAAACATGCGCGGAGCTTTCCGTCTGAGGTCAGGCGCAGGCGATTGCATGACCCGCAAAAAGGCTGGCTGACGGCGGACACAAACCCCAACGTCCCTCTGGCGCCTTTTATTTTATAGGTCTTTGCCGCGCCGCTGCCCAGTTCCGGTGGTGGAAGCGCGATGAGTTCGTTATCTCTGTTGATCATATCGACAATATCGGACATGGGAATAAATTTGTCCTGATCGACCATCGTTTCTTTGTTCATGGCCATGTATTCGATAAAACGGACTTCGAGGCTTTTGTCCATGGTCAACCTGGCAAACACCTCAAATTCGTCGTCGTTAATGCCTTTCATGGCTACAACGTTTATCTTTGTGTTTTTAAACCCCAGGTCTAGGACGCTCTCAATACCTTCCAGCACGTCGCCCAGCTTCCCCCCCCTGGTGATCCTTTCAAATTTCGCCGCATTCAGGCTGTCGAGGCTGATGTTTAGCCGATATTTCCCGGTCTTTTTCATTATCTGAACATAGTTTTTCAGGTAGATGCCGTTTGTTGTTACCGCGAGGTCTTCAACGTGGTTAATATCTCCCAACATGAGCAACAGTTGTTCGATATTTCTTCTGGCGAGCGGCTCCCCGCCGGTAAGACGGAAGCTTTTTATGCCCAATTTTACGGCGTGCCTAACGACGGTCACGATTTCCTCGTATGTCAAAATATTACTATGCTCTATGAGCGGCAATCCACTTTCCGGTCTGCAGTAAACGCAGCGCAGATTGCAGAGGTCCGTGACCGATATCCTTAAGCGGTTTATCCGTCTGAAAAATTTATCGACAATATTCATAGCAAGCGAAGCGGTAAAATAAGGGTGCAGAATAAGTAATAAAACTATTACAAAGCGCTATATATTTGTATCGCCGGCCTTCATGGCCGGCAATGACTGGGGAATGCATGCCAATGGCGGGGGATGCCCCCCGCGTTACAGATTGTTTTGAAATTACTAGGTATTCTTTGTGTTAAAACTCGTTTTCGGCACAATCTGGTATTCCTTCATTTTTCGCCATAAGGTCGTTGTGGATATACCAAGATTGATGGCTACCTGCTTGCGGTTTCCCTCATATTTCCGCAAGGAGTCAATGATCGCCTTTCTTTCCCGCACGGCCAGTGCCGCACGAATCCCGCCCGTCTCAGTTGTTATCTCATCGGTAGAGAATGCCGTCGGTAATATCAGTTCTTCCGTGGTAATCCGGTTGCCTTTCATCAGGGTCATCGTCCGCTCTATAATGTTTTCCAATTCCCTAACATTTCCCGGCCAGGGATAGTTTAGAAGGGAGTTCATGGCATCCCCTGATATTTCCGGCGCGGGTTTTTTGAGTTTGTTTGCGTATAAATCCACGAAATAGTTGATCAGCGACGGGATATCTTCCTTTCTCTCCCTCAACGGCGGCAGGTGTATCCTGATGACGTTCAGGCGGTAAAACAAATCTTTCCTGAAAGACCCGTTTTTAGTGGCCTCATCCAGGTCTTTATTCGTTGCAACGATGATCCGGACGTCAAGAAAAACCGGCTTGTTGTCGCCGACCCTTCGTATTTCTCCGTTTTGCAAAAAGCGAAGCAGTTTCACCTGGGTCGCAAGTGACGTCTCGCCGATTTCATCTAGAAACAAGGTGCCGTCCTGCGCTTCCAGAAAGATACCTTTTTTATCCTTCACCGCGCCGGTAAACGAGCCAACCGCGTGTCCGAACAGCTCGCTCTCCTGCAAATTCTCAGGCAACGCCCCGCAATTTACCACGACAAAGTTTTTGTCGGTTCGACGGCTGTTCCTATGAATGGCACGAGCGACGAGTTCCTTGCCCGTTCCGCTTTCCCCCGTAATCAGCACCGTGCTTTCACTGTTGGTCAATTCCATGAGGATGTTCAAAATGCGCATCATCGCCGGGGAATTGCCGACAATGCCTTCAAACTTATATTTCCCCTTGTTTTCTTTTTGCAGGGTATTAACCTTTTCCGTCAGCCGCTTTTTTTCCAGCGCCCGCTCGGTAATGGAGAGGATATCCGACAACTGAAATGGCTTGGTAACGTAGTCATAAGCGCCGTTTCTCATCGCCTGGATGGCGCTGTCAATGGTGCCGAACGCCGTCATCACGATCACCTCCGTCGATGGGTTGATTTCCCTGATACGCGACAACACCTCAAGACCATCCATCTTCTCCATTTTAAGATCCACAATAGCCAGATCATAGAAATGTTCTTGCTGCAATTGTACCGCCTGTTCCCCGCTTTCGGCGCTATCTACCTTGTAGCCCGCCCTCTTGAAGGCGATGGCCAGGGATTCGCGCATATTTTTTTGATCGTCAACGAGGAGTATAGTAAACATACCGTTCCTTTAAAAAGCGTGTGATGAAAGAGCCGTTACCAGTTTGTTTTTGACGGGCAAGCGGATGGTAAATACGGTCCCCTTGCCCGGTTTGCTCTTTACATCGATCTTACCGCCGTGATTATCGACAATACGATGAACAATGGAAAGGCCCAATCCGGTCCCCTTTGATTTTTTTGTCGTAAAAAACGGTTCAAATATCTTTTTCATAATATCAGGCGGAATTCCTTCTCCCGTGTCCGATATCACAATTTCAATCTCATTGGGGTTTGATATCTTGGGCTTCTTTGTGTGAATGAAAATTTTCCCGCCCTGCGGCATGGCGTCGATGGAATTCAGCAGTAAGTTCCAAAATATCTTTCTAATCCAAATCCGGTCCAAATAGCTTTCAGGGATACCGTCGTCGTAGACCTTTGTGATTTTGACGTTTTTTTGGAATCGCGCATCCTGTTCCAGCAAAAATACGGTTTCGTCGATAATTTCGCGGATGTTGCTTCTGACAAAGCTATAATCTGCCGGGTGCGCAAAGGTAAGAAAATTGGTAATAATCTCGTTGAGGTGGTCGGTTTCTTCTACCACCATTTCAAACAGCCTTTGGTCGTCCCCTTTAAGGGCCAGGTCCCTTTTCAACACGGAGACGGAGTTTGAAATGGCGCCAAGCGGGTTGCGGATCTCGTGGGCAATGGAAGCAGCGAGTTCTCCAATTGAGGCCAATCGTTCTGAGCGCCGTATTTGCTCTTCCACCTTTTTGCTCGCCGTAATATCTCTAATGATTCCTTCTATGCCGACGATCTCGCCTTTTTTATTTTTGATCGGGTAGGTATTTTGAGAGACCCAGAGTTCCTTTCTGTTTTTGCAAAAGATACGGTATTCCAGGTCCTTTGAGGCCTTTAATTCGCCGACAAGTACCTTTTTGGTCGTTTCCCTTACCAATTCCACGTCTTCGCTATGAATCATCTCCATGGCGAGAAACGGTTTATCATAAAACTCGCCGGGAGTATAGCCCGTCACGTTTTTCAACGCGCTATTGAGAAACAAATATCTTCCAAGCTTATCAAGCCTGAAGATAACGTCTTCAATGTCTTCGACGAGGTTTCGGTATTTTTCCTCTGATTCTTTAATTTTATCAAAAAGACGGGTATTGTCAATTGCAATAGCCAGTTGAGGCGTAATCTTGCCGACAATGTCCACGTGGTTTTCAGAATAATTCTGCACGTTCTTGCTTCCGAAGTTAAGGCTTCCGATGATCTCGCCTTTACATATCAAGGGAACCGAAAGGCGCGACTTGATTCCTTCTTTCAGCAAGATGGTGTCCGTGGAAAAAGCGCCCTGGGAGGTATCGCCCACCATATACACCATGCCATCCTCCACGACCTTTCCCGCCAGTGTCCCATATTTAGAGTAATGCAACCCCTCTTCCAGCGTTGATCCATCATACTCGTTAGAAACGGCAAAAATGGAAAACTCCTCCCTCTTCTCGTCCAGGAGGGTGATGCTCATGCGGTCAAAATCAATGACCTTGTTGAGCTCCGAACCGAGTGATTTATACACTTCGCGGATATCCAGCCTCGAAGCCAGTATCTTGTTGATGTTGTTCAGGATGTCCTTTTCCTGCTCAATCTTCTTCCGCTCCGTCAGGTCGATAATGATGCCTTCGTAGCCGATGACGTTGTTTCTCACGTCCCGGCGGAGATTGCTTGTCATAAGGCAAGGGACTTTGACGCCGTCCTTCTTTCTTAACTCTACTTCATAATCCTTAATAAAACCGTTTTTATTGACCATCTCCTTCACCGTCTTGCCAGCGCCGGGGTTGAAAAACAGATGGGTAACCAGATTCAACTTCAATATCTCATTTTTCGATTCATAACCAAACAAGTCAACCCCGGCTTGATTAATGTCCACAAACAGGCATTCCATGTCACAAAAGAACACGACATCCTTACTGGATTCAAAAAGCCGCCGGTACTTTTCTTCCGATACCCTTAATTTCTGGGTCCTCTCTTCAACGATTTTTTCAAGATGCACGGTATAGTTATGTATCTCTTGCTCAAGCGACTTTTGCTCCGTAATATCCCTCGTGATCATTACAAAGCCAATGGGTATTCCATCGACCGACTGCCTGGTCGTTAAGGTGCTGTAGCCGGTAAACACCTCCCCGTTTTTCCGTATCAGTTGCATTTCGCCTTTATACCTGCCCACCGATAGGGTGGTTTCCAGCATCTCCTTTACCTTGTCCGATGGGACGTTTGCTTTTGTATGTAATATCCGGATTGTGGATTTTTGTATTAACTCTTCCGGCTCATACCCGAACATCCTCCGGGCGCCCTCATTGAAGGCCAGAATACTCCCATCGAGATCACCCGCAATAATTGAATGTTCCGTTGAACTGACCAGAATGCTTTTTAAAAAGTTCTGGGCCTCCTGCAGATTCGTTGTCTTTTCCTGCACGGACGTCGCCATTACGTTGAATGCATCACCCAACTCACGCACTTCATCCCGTGTCTTTATAGCGACCCGTTGAGACAAATCCCCGGCAGACATCTTCCGGGTTGCCGCTATCAACTCCATGAGGGGATTGGCTATTTTTTGTCCGATTATCAGCGCAAATGCAATCCCGGCCACCGCCAAAACCACCCCGGTAATAGTCAGGTAATAGAGGATTTCCAAAATAGGGCTCTTTACCGCGCTGAGCGCCAAAGAGACCTCGGCAAAGCTGCGTTCCGTGATTACGCCCCATTTCAGTTCCGGAATCCGATACCAGATGCCGACCACTTTTTCCCCGACGTAATTGATATAGCCATCTACGTCAAACCCGTCCGTTCCTTTCAGGCAAGAGGCCGCGCTTTTGGTCAGTTGCGTAGTTTGCGGCTCAAGCACGGCCAATTCCAGAGTGGTACTTCCCTTTATCCGCCCTGATTGCCTTAACCGTTCGGCGAGGACGGATTCGGTAATCATCATGCCACACTGATTAACTATGTATGAGTCGCCGCTGTCCCCGTATCGCACCTCGTTTATTTCCTTGTTGAGAACCGACAGATCGACTTGCAGTATCACTACGCCCACCACAGAATCGGCCTCGTTTTTGATAGGGGAGGAGACGTGCATGGCGGGCAAACCGTTTTCCCAGTTTCCCCCTTTTTCGGCGACAAGAGGAGTGTGCGTAATGTCGGAAATAAACGTCTTACCGCCCATCGCGCTGCGAAATGCCTCGCTCTCTTTTATGTCAGACCCGATAAGCCGCGCATCGGTGGCTAGCCGGATAACGCCGGACACGTCACAGATGATATACCCGTTAAACTCCGCCTCACAAGGCATCTGAGAAATGGATTTTGTAATAGTATCGCTGTCCGGATGGGTTACATTGGCTGCATCTCTTATCATCGGATTCCGCGCCACGCGCCCTGCGCCGCTCTTTAACCGGTCAAGCCAATTGCGTACCTGCAACGCCTTCCGGGAGCCAATTGATTGTAAGTTTCTGATTTCCGTATCCTGTATAGCCTTCGTTGCCGTAGGATAGGCAATAAGCCTCATTACGAGCAACGGGGTAAGAACGGCAATCAGAAACAGGAAAATTAATTTATGCTTGATTGATTGAAACATATCGTATCCTTAACCGGAACAAGCCGGATGAATAAAGAGATACCGTAATAGTATCTATGGGGAAAAAACGCTTCTAATGCCCCGTAGCGCAAGGCTTCAGCCTTGCTACTATCTGAATACGCACCAGAGGTCGCAACCCTAAATGGCCTCCCTACCGGCCCGAAGGGCTGAAAGTATATAGCCAGGGGTGAAGCCCCTGGTAAAGAAATAAATGATAACCAGCCCCGAAGGGGTGACAGAAAAAATTGACTCATTTGAGAAGGCAGAAAGTTTATTAAGTGCTAAACATCGGGTGTTGCCCCATCCTTTTCACAAGCGTTCAAATAATCTTTCAACTCCGCCCATTCTGTTTTTATCACCTTTTCGTCAAAAGAAACGGTAATAATTACTCTATCGTCATTCTTATGCCATCTTTCAATGTAAGCAGAAAACGTGTCTCTGATTTCTTGAATGCTATTGCACTGCGTTGCCCTGAATACGGCATTGTCTCCTTTATAACACATCATCCTGGTAAGACTGACCATCTTAAGTTTGTATGCGGGACGTTGAACCGATGCAACCAGGCGTACTGAAAATCGCTCAATAGCCCGATGGCTGCCTTTTTTGGCAATTTTGAAAATGCCCCGCCGGTAATTTCATTCATAGCCATGACGACAATTTTCGAAAGAGGTTTCATTGCTTATCCTTTATCTAACAATCCATCTTACCGTAACGCTACAAAACGCAGCTAAATGAGCAGCCATCTTTAATATTCCCTAAAATTACTTACCAGTTATCATCAAAAAGCATAAACCGGCATTTCTCCGGCAACAGCTTATCTGTCTCAACCACTTTCACCGTCGCACATTTTTTAGCAGCAGGAAGTTTTATTCGCAATATTCCTTTGGTCTGAATAAACAACTCTGTGTATACTATACTTAATTTTAGAAATGTTCACCATTCTTTTGTGGTACCTTTTACTCTGCTGGATTTTGTTTCATATCACGGGAGATTGCAGTCGAATCGTTACCGGTTGGCAGCTTGACGGCGTATGGGGCAAGCTCCTCAAGCGTTTTGATGAGATACGGACTTTTCTCCGGCAACTGGTCCCAAGGCACAATATACGCTGCATGAAATCTGTCACGGGTAACCGTAATCTTGAACCTGTGCGTCGCGTGTATTGGCGTCCATTAGCGGTTAATTTCTGCCGCTACGAAGCGCAGCTAGATAATATCATCCTTGTACCGCCTAAAATCACTTACCAGTCCTGAAAATGAATCCGGCTTGTATTTATTAAATTCTTCCTCGTCTACGAAGACAAAATCAACATGGAGCTTTTTTTGAAATGCGTTGACGTCTTCACACCATTTCTTCAGACGCGCCATTTTCAAGGGAACGTCCGGGTCTTCAAGGCCTTTTGTTTCAATGACGAACAAGTCCCTGTCGCTAACCTTCACAATAAAATCAGGGTAGTAATGGGAAATGTTGCCATCCTTGTTTACGTAGTCAATAGTGAAATGCACGGCCATATAATTCTTTGTATAGGAAATAACGTCAGCGCACCTTTCGAGAAATGAAGCAAAAAGCAGCTCCAGGCGGCTATCACCAATAATCTTGTTGAACAGGCTTTTCTGCGGGACAAGAAAGCCCTGCTCCTTGACGACAAACGGGCGCGTCTGCCGAAGCTTGATATAATCCCTTATCTCCGCGCACCCTTTGTCCTGCACCGTCAATTCATTGATCTTCTGCTTGAAGGTCTCAACGATGGTACGGGTAGCCGAAAGTTCGGAGAGGTTGCGGAGGGTGTTCAGGTCGTCAATATCCACCGTAGAATCGAACAAGTGCAGGGACACAAAATCCTTCACCTTGCCATAAAGAACGTCGTACCCGCTAATAAGCCGCAGGTCTTTCATAATCGCCTGGGTAAAGTATCCGATAACGCTCCGATAGTCCGTCACCGCGTTGGAATCCAATAATGTTGTATGATTGATATCCCCGGTGGTAATGTCCTTAAACACAATTTCCCTTTTTTCTTCTTCTGAAAACTGCCGGTAGGCGATCTTGTTACATCCGAAGGAAGAGGGCGACAGGTCTTCAAGCCGTTTGTATTCCCGGTAAATACGTGGCGAAAGGACGGGGATTTCAATATCCAGCTTGTCCACGTCTTTTTTGGCGTTTTTGTCGTCAACCTCAATAATAATGGGCGCATTGGGAGCCGCCCCGCTCCCCATCGGTTTCCGCTCCAGTTCAACACCTTCGCACTTGATGGATTCTACAAAGTCCATAAACGCCTCAGTGCCGATCACGCTTAGGTACTCGTGCGCATCCTCACCCGGATACATCCGGCGAATGCCCCTGCCGAGGGTCTGTTCCGGGAGGATATTGCTTTTCGCGGCGTAGGCGCGGAGGCCGACGATGGTCGTCACGTTGCGGACGTCCCAGCCTTCTTTGAGCATAAGCACGGAGACGATTACCTTGTATGGACTGTCCCAACTATCTATCTTATTTGACGCCTCACGCAGTATCTTCAGCTCTTCTTTACTCTTTTTGGTATCAGCCTCGGACACCTCACCGTTGTTGTTGGTATGAATGACCAGCACCGCATCCTTGAACTCCGGAAAGCTCTTTTCCAGGTATTCGGCCACGTCGTCGCAGTTCTTAGTGTCGTCCGTCATAACGAAAAGCACCGCCTTCTTGCCGAGCTTTTCATGCTCGGCGTAAACCTTGCGCCATTCTTCAACACCCAGGGCGATATAATCGGCATATTTTTCCGTGTAACGGCAGCTTTTCACTTCGGTAAGCTTTGCCCTGCTTGCCAAATCGGGAAGCACGGGGCGCTTTACCACATTTTGGGTAATCGCCTCAACCAGCGGGTAATCGCACACCGTCTGAACGAAGATTCCGCCGTTATTGTGCTTCGGCGTTGCGGTAACGTCGATTTGCAGAGAAAGAAAATGGCCTTTCTGCTTGAGCCGGTTATGGATATCCTCAATGGATTTAAACCACGCCAGCCGCGAGTCGTGGATATGGTGGGCTTCATCGTTGATAACGATAATCTCGTCAATCTCGCGGACGATTATGCCCAGGTCAACCTTTGAATCGTTGGTCTTCCCGGACGGGCGCTTGCCCAGGAAATAGTCTTCCAGATTTTCATCGTCAAAACTCGGCACAATGTCGTTACCCGCATAGATACGGTGGATATTGGTCAGGAAAAGGTTGCCTGATTTACGAACGATGGAAACGTCGTCCTGGATATGCAGGGTTATCTGGAAATCATCCTGCCAGTTTTGCCCTTCATAGCCGTTGTCAGGCAACAGCGGGTCGTTCCAGAATATCTTCAGGCCGCCAAAGTCGGCGCGCAACCGGTCAAGCACGATGATATTGGGTGCAATGACAAGAAAATTGGTGGAAAGCCCGGAACCCTCTTCGTAAAGTTTGTGGAAATAGCACCAGGTAATAATCAGGCTCATCACCTTGGTCTTGCCGCTCCCGGTCGCCATTTTTATCACCAGGCGGAGCCATTCCTCGTCAAACATACCCGTTGACACCGCGCCGGATGAGTCGTAGCGGATCAGGTCGAACTTGTCCTTTACCTTAACCACTTCGTACAGATAAATAACCGTCTCGATAGCCTCCCGCTGGGCAAAGTAATACCGGAACTCAGCCATCGTCCCGCCCGCCTGTGCCGCCCCGGCAGACAAGCCGGTTCCGGGAATAATATGCTCCGTATGAAACCACCAGGAAAGCAGGGCTTTCGACGTCGCCGACGCCCCTTCATAATGATTATCGCGCCAGGCCTTGACCTCCCTGCGAATCTTGGAAACAAGCGGCGGCAGCAGCTTCTCGTAGCTCGTCTCCCGCAGGGCCTCATCCGCCGGAAACCAACGGTAATCAGGATCAAGTATTTCGTAGGGGGACGACGGGAAAGAAGGATGAATAGCCATTAATTATCTCCTCGAATTTTTTTTGTAACTATTCAGGTCTGTCTCGCGCAAAGCCGCAAAGAGCGCAAAGAAAAGCATAAGCACTGAATTGATAAAATCCTATAAGCCATTGACAACCCGTTCAATTCCATCCTTAATAAGATTGACATTAAAATTAACAAGCAGGCCTAGCTTCATTCCCGTTAATCTGAGATAGGTCAATAATTGTTTCTTATGAACAGGTAAAACTTTTTCTACGGCTTTCAATTCAACAATTACCAAGTTTTCCACAATCAAATCCGCCCGAAATCCAAGGTCGAACTTGATATCTTCATAGCGCACTAGTATTCCAACCTCTTTTTCACATTTCAAGCCCAATTTCTTCAATTCATATATGAGAATTTTGAGATATACTGATTCCAATAACCCCGGTCCGAGGTTTACGTGAACTCTATAACAGCAATCTACGATGCTCTTAGATATCTGATTTTCGTCCATATTGTCCATCCCTTCTCTGCGTCTTTGCGCCTTTGCGTGAAAATTGGTTTTGATTAAACTCCCACGCCAACATCAATTATCTTCATCGTGTCGTTCCCGAAGATGTCCACCACCTTGACGGCCACTTTATACCGCCCCGGACGGCATTCGTGGAAGGGCGTTTTCAGTTCCAGCGACCGGTCTTTCCTGGTGCGGAAGGATTGCCATTCGTTTTCGAAGATAAAGTCGCCCGTCCACACCTCCTCCATTTCGCCGTTAGCCTCGTTTTTGGCGCGGACGATCTCCCGTTTGGATTCAAAATTAAAGTCCACGCTCCAGTAGTCAATCCAGCCCGTCCATTTTTGGGTAAGCGCCTCGCGGGTGACGATGCCGTCCTTGTCTTTCATAACCTTGATAATATTACCGGCCTCCACGACGATCTTGTTCTTGCCGTTGCCGAGTGACGCGGCGGCGTTGTCCACCGTGTCCTGATTGTAAAATACGGAGAAATCAGTCAGTTCAACCGCTATGCCGTTCTTCTTTACGTGGGGTTTCACTTCGATGTACGAGACGTCGTGGAAGACGATCTGGTTCTTTTCAACGGCGCGTTTGTCGAAGACGTCGCGGGGGATATACTTGAGCGCAACGTCAATACCCTTGGATCGGGCTTCTTCCTGGATATTAGGGAAAAGCCCCATCTCAAACTCGAAGGCGAGGATATCCACACGCGACACGCGCTTCTCGCGGCATTCAAGGATAATTTCCTCCACAAAGAGTCGGGTAACGGGCAGATTAACCGGCCCAACCGCGACAATGCGCCCTGCCTTCTTGCCGTGAAAGCACCGGAAACTATCCACCGCCTCTGCCTTGTATGCCTTGAGTATCAGTGCAATAAAGTCCTTTTCCTTCTGCTCCAGTTGCTTTTGCCGTTCCTCTTCGCGCAGGTTCATGTTAACGCCGATGTAATGCGCCCGCTCGTACTTGCCGAGGTTGAGGATTTCAAAGGCGCGGAAGTCCTTACCCTCTTCCTTGCGCTGTCGCTGTACGCCTATCATACGCTTGCGGGTGGTGTGGATGGCGAACTTGCCGAGGTCAGAGCCGATCCACTTCCGCCCCAGCTTTTCGGCAACGGACAGCGTGGTGCCGGAACCGCAGAAGAAGTCGGCTACGATGTCGTTTTCGTTGGAGGAGGCTTTGATGATGCGTTCGAGGAGGGCCTCGGATTTTTCAGTTGGATAATCATTTTTAAAAGAATACCCTGTTAAATCAGACCAATTTGTTCCTAAAATCTCGTAATCTTTTGTAACAAGATATTCGGGTTTTCCTGTTCTTGGATTTCGTCTAATTTTACCATCTTCTATTGCCTTTAGTGTTCGTGATTCTTCCCACATCCAGTGCCTTCCAACAGGTGGTTTGTTTCCAAATATCTCATAATCCATACCATTTCGATATTCTGGCGCGTCGAAGGCGTGCCATCGAGGTTCTTTATTGGATTCAATTTTCGGCAATTCAACTTTTGTTTTTTGTGTTTTTGAAAAAAACAAAATATTATCCAGATCTATATTTAATGAATTTGCTCGTTCATATTCATTAACATTTTTTTTAATTCTACTGACTAATATCTCATTTCTAAAATTTTCTTTCCCAAACATCTCATCCATTATCAACCTAATATATCCATTAACACGATAATCACAATGCACATAAATACTCCCATCCTCCGCCAGCAAATCCCGCATCAGCACAAGGCGTTCGTAGATCATGGCGATGAAGCTGTCGGCGCCCCTGCCCCAGGTGTCGCGGTAGGCCAGTTCTTCCAGCACGCCGGGTTTTTTGGTGAAGGTGTCATCGCCGATCTCAATATCCATCGAGAAATCAGCGCCCACGTCAAAGGGCGGGTCAATGTAGATATGCTTAATGCCGCCCGCCTTTTCAATTTCCGCGCGGATGGGGCAATTTTTAAGGCTGCTGAGGATAAGCTTGTTATCGCCCCAGATGAGCTTGTTCGTCCAGCCCTTCAGTTGCCGTCCCCTGCTGTCAAGGTAGCTACCCGCCGCCTCAAACAACGGATATTTCTTCTTTGCCGCCTCCGAACGTGGTTCGTCCACCTGCTCAATCACCTGAAAAGGCAGGACGATATTAGTCACGTCGCTGGTCTTGCCGTTCCATATCAGCTCCACCTCCCGCTTATCATCAAAAAGCATAAAGCGGTATTTATCCGGCAGAGGCTTATCCGTCTCAACCAGTTTCACAATCTCACGTTTTTCAGCATCAGTAAGTTTCATTTACAATATCCCTCTGGTCAGAACAATACGTTGCTTTCGCGGGCTAACGTTCGCGTTAACCGGCGAGCAAAGGCGGCTCGAATCAACGTTTTTGCGAGTTTGTGTTGAACGCGTTGTTAGCCTCTCTTCAATTCTTTAGGAAGAAATGCGTCAATCTCTTCGTCCGAAAACGTCATGTCTTCGTTCCTCTTTAGGGCTTCTTGCGCTTTCTTGTAGGCTTGATAAGTTGTGCTGGGCGATCCAGCGTATACAGCATGAAGCTCGGCAAGCAATTTGTCTCTTTCTTCTTGCAAAATGTCTAGAGATTTTCTTTTACTTGCAAGATCGGTAAGTAGGGACAAGTATTTTTCACGAATGAGCCATATGTCATTGGCTGCTTGCTTGTGTTTCTGTGCTAGCTCGCCAAGATCATAGTTCTTTGTGTATGCGTTTAGTACAAGAAGCGCGGTGGAGAGAACTACACCTACCGCGGCTCCAACATTCCCGGAGCCAAGAAAGGTGGAAATAAAGCCGCCAGTAGTAAGTGCAGACAGAACTATCTGCCATACCTTGATTATTGACAGCCTGCCAAGAAGTAGGTCTGCACATTTCTCGTGTGTCTTATGGGAATAGACAACGCGCCCATAGCATTCGCGAAGTTGTCCCTCTAGAAAGCAACTGGGATTCAAAGCATTATCAGTCTGGGAATGTGGTTCCAAATATTTCTCTCCATTTTTGTTTGGCAGACCATTCCTTCTTAGGGGTTGCGGTTTCGTGTTCAATGGCTTCTAGCGAAATGTTGTAACAACGCTTCGCCTTGTACTGAAAGAGACCTTTTCCGTAAACGCTTTGTCCACTACCGGGAGCTTTCCAGTATTCTTGCTCTGAATCTTGATCGGCCATCCAATTAAAAAAATCACGGCACATATAATCGTAATACAGATACGATTTATCACTATGTTGCCAATCAACAATGAATTGATAAGCAAGCGTATCGATTAGTAAACCACCGATAGGTACATCCCATTTGCATTTCCAGGCGCGCACCATTCTGCACAACAATACAAGATTTCCGTTGCAGGCGTTGTTTCTAGAGCGAACAACTTGTATTTCAGGCTTTGGATTTGTTATTCGCCAGCGTCCGCCGTTATTCGCATCTGGATATGTGTAGCTGTCATCCTCGTTGATGAATGCAGGCACCACCTCGAATGATATTCCATCACTGAAAGGCACGACGATTACTTGCCCGTCAGATCGAATACTCGTTGTAGAATAGGTTGTCTCTACAGAGGCTTTCACTGCTTGCAGCAGCGCGGACTGTCCATTACCGGAATAGTTGTTGTACTTTTCGTAGACAGAGTATGGTAACTGAAAAATCATGTCTAAGTCACTAATACCTTGGATGGCCGTGTTTCTTCCGTAAGAGCCAACATACAAGCTATGGGAAGTATCGGAGGTTGTATTCCAGAAATCTGTATTTAACCTCTGCGTGATGTTCCTATAGCGAGTCGAAATGGTTCCGCCGTCTTGAATCTGGATGTTCGTGCAAAAAATACTGAACCAGTCTGCCAATCCCATTGATACCTCACTCTCTCCAGAAAGCTAACTTATAAAGTAATTATGGGTACAACATACTTAATCTTAGGAATCTTCACTTTTCTTTTGTGATACCTTCGGGTCAGACTTCTGCCGACATAACGTGCGACTTGGACTACCACACGAACACCCCCGGAGATATGTGAATCTTAGCCATTTTTCAACACTGAGTCAATAATCAAGTATGATATCCCCTGAATCGTCCAGATTATTTTAAACCGCGAATAAACGCGAATGCTTTTCCCTGATTCGCGTGTATTCGCGTCCATTAGCGGTTCTCTCGTTCCCAAGCTCCATAGACTTGGTCAAATGAACAATTTAACTTCTGAAACTCTTTTAAAATCTTTTATATTAAAGGTAGCAATAGTATCTATTTGGTGGGCTAATGCAATGCTGATAATTTCAAAATCATGTATTTGAAGACCTGTCGGTTCATATTTTTTGAGTAAATCTATGAATATCTTGTAAGATTTCTCGTTAGGATACAGTATAGTAAAAAAGGTTTTAAAATCATGAAGTACCGTTAAAGCATTTTTTAATGTGAGTGAATTTCCTGGGAATCTGGTAATGACGGCTAAAAATTCCGATAAATTTTTAGAAGTAGTAAATAAATCTCTATTTTGTTCAGAAATTAAGTTTTGTGCCTTCTTGAAATATTTTGATTCTTCATCAATCGAATAAATCAAAACATTAGTATCCAAAAGAACTTTACTCATAGGCGCTTTCACGGATATTTAAATTGTCAAATTTACCTTTAAGTCTATAAGTATGAAGTTTCATTTTTCTTTTTTTTGTTGTTTTTATGTTGTTTATGAATTCATAAACTTCTTGCATTACATCATCAGGCATTTTATCTATTTCTTTTTTAATTATTTCTTTGGTAATCATCTTAATCTCCATTCAAATTACCCGATATACTCATCCGAATATAATATAAACTAAAAGCCTTATTATTTTAAACCGCGAATAAACGCGAATGGACGCGAATACCATTCCGTGATTCGCGTGTATTAGCGTCCATTAGCGGTTGATTTCCGCAATTTCTTGGAAACTTCATCACCTTTCACACAAATCTCTTCCAGAGATTTATCTTCCCAGAGGTTTTTCCTCCACTGAGTGTAATCAAACTTATCCTGTTTTATCAAGGTGATGAATTTTTCCGCTTCATCAGATGAAAGCCGTTCATCATCTTTAACCTTGTCCATTAATTTTGCCAATCCTTTGTATTACGGGTATACGTAGTGCAAGGCTTCAGCCATTGAATACGCGCCTGGAGTTGCAACCCTAAAGGGTCGCCCTACAACAGGCACGAAGGGCAGAAAGTATATAGCCAGGGGTGAAGCCCCTGGTAAAGAAACAAAGACAACCAGCCCCGAAGGGGAGACAGAAAAGGACGCACAATATGGCTGAGACACCTATCTTTCCTGGAATCTACCATGGTTTTTATCACGAAAACAAAATGAAGCAGGAGCTTCTGGTGCAGGCACATTCCCAAGCTGGAGCTTGGGAACGAAGTGGAAGATTTACGTCTATCACCATTCCTCGCTCTAGCTTTTTCATTTAGGCCATCCCGCTATTGCACCTTCTGTAAGCTCCTGCAACCCTTGATCTTCTTTATAAAGCTCGGCATATAAATCAGCAGATTTCTTTAAGTCTTTACCTTCTATATCCTTCTTAAAACGTTCTAAGGCTGTACGTACCAAACTACTTTTATCTTTGAAACCGAGTTTTTTACATTCTTGCAAAAACGTGATTTGGTCATCTTCAAGTTTTAATGTTATTTCAGTCATCGTAACCTCCTATTCGTTCCCAATCATCAAAATCTTCCACTGTTGAAGTCGTTATATAGCCCTCTTTTTTGGTTTCTAACGTCTAAATTACGGGGACACCATACTTAATTTTAGGAATCTTCACTTTTCTTTTGTGATACCATCGGGTCAGACTTCTGCTGACATAGCGTGCGACTTGGACTACCACACGAACGACCCCAGAGATATGGGAATCTTAGCCATTTTTCAACACTGAGTCAATAATCAAGTATGATATCCCCTGAATTGTCCAGATTATTTTAAACCGCGAATGGACGCGAATGGACGCGAATACCATTCCGTGATTCGCGTGTATTAGCGTCCATTAGCGGTTTCGACTTCCGCGGTTCGTCCACCTGCTCAATCACCTGAAAAGGCAGGATGATATTGGTCACGTCGCTGGTCCTGCCGTTCCATATCAACTCCACCTCACGTTTTTCAGCATCAGTAAGTTTCATTCACAACATCCTTTGTTTCCAGACACACGTATTTTCGCGGAACGACGTATGAATTCACAGGTGTGGGGGTAGTTTCTCCGCATCCAGTGGAGTGGTTTATTATGTGTCATTTTGTTATTGTTTCTACAATGGATATGTCTTTTTTTATCCATTCATTTACGATAGTTTCAACATCAACGCCTTTCTGCTTTGAGAATTTCCTTAACAGCTCCATCATGTCCGGCTCAATGTAAATTGGCAGATACAGCTCAGCGTCTTGGCGGTAAAACTTACCTCTCTCCCCTTTAGAAAAGTCGTATTCTTTTTTCATTGCTTTCTTAAGTTTGTTTTTGCCTTATTGGGGTCCCAGTTGAAATAATAACGCACTCTATACTCCCATGTATATTTCCCTTCTTACACATAACAACCCGAATTGTCTGGTTACAGGTTATTTCAGCCCTTCGTTGATCTTGCCGACAAGGCTGTCTCCCCAGAGGATTTCGCCGCGATCACACCAGCATCTGATTCCGACTGAGTCTAGATGCTGATACAATGGTTCAACTACGCTAGCCTTGTCCTCGCTCGCGTGGCAGATAAAGACATCCCCATGTAACTCGAAATTCCCAGCTCCGCTTCCGTGGTATAGTGTGATCAATCTGATGCTCCCTTTTCTTGACTGGCTTAACAATATTATAACCGTTGTGTAGCTTGGGTTTCGTTTTACTCAAAAATTACGTGGACACCATACTTAATCTTATGAATCTTCACTTTTCTTTTGTGATACCTTCGGGTCAGACTTCTGCCGACATAGCGTGCGACTTGGACTACCACACGAACGCCCCCCCCCCAGAGATATGGGAATCTTAGCCATTTTTCAACACTGAGTCAATAATTAAGTATGGTGTCCTATGAATTCAAGAGTGCCAGTGGCATCAGTCGTTCTTGAGTTTTGCGGAGATGAATGTAAGTGTTTTTTTCAACGTCATTGGCTCAGAATCGGATATCTGCTCAACATTTCCGCTGTGTTTGTGATGGGGAAATGTGGCGACCTCTTGATGATGGGGAGCGTTATCCCAGCGAACAACGCATTCGGAATCGCGTTGCCAATGAAATGAATATTTTCTTATTGAGTCGGAAAAGAGATAATCCCTAAAAATGAGTTCCGGGTTGTCAATAAAAACGATTTTCCCAATTATTTCATGCGCAGATTCGAATGTTCTGAATTTGTCTATTTGGTAGTTCCTGATTATTGATGAAAATTGCTTAAGAACGTCAATTATCATCTTTAAGCCTCTGCACTATTTCTTTCCAGTATTTTGCTCCTTCGAAAGCAAATTTCCAACTCATCCAGTCGTTTTCTTCATCATACGTTGCTGCTTTATCGGTAAACATTTTGTTAAAGTTTTCATAAGGAAGACCATACTTCTTTTCAAAATAAGAGGCCTCTTCCGTAAATTCCGCCAACTTCTGGCTGCTTGAAAGAAAAACCATTTCATTCAGGGCTTCCTCTTTCGACAGATGTAAACTTGCAAAAGCTTTTTCCTGTATAGCCGTTTTCATACGTTTGTCTCCTTTTGTATTGAAGTAAATGGAAGCTCCGATAATCTAACAAATGGTATTTTTCTTTGACTTCCGCCGCCTGTCTTCTTAAGGAGTCTTGTCACGATGGCCTCGGAAAACAAGGTACCTGAATTCGCCGTGAATTTTATACACAACAAATTGATGCAGACGCGTATAATCCTGGAGACACCATACTTAATTTAAGGGATATTCACTTTTCTTTTGTGATACCTTCGGGTCAAACTTCTGCCGACATAGCATGCGCCTGTGACCATCATACGAACGACCCCAGAAATATGGGAATCTTAGCCATTTTTCAATACTGAGTCAATAATCAAATATGATACCACCCAAATTACCCGGATTATTTTAAACCGCGAATAAACGCGGATGGACGCGAATGTATTTCCCTAATTCGCGTGTATTAGCGTCCATTAGCGATTCCCTCGTTTTTCTCGTTCGCAAGCGAGGTGTGGAAACGAGGTGGAATTATGGACGGTTCATGCCTGTAGCCTGAACTGAAACATTTTACGTCTTGCAACGTTTCGAAATATACATGACATTATCCTGTTAACGATGACGCTCAGCGACGGCTATCAACCTTCTGCCGGCGCGGCTTGGCAGAAGTCTTTTTTTGTATTTTCTTCATATTGAGTCCTTTCAATTTTTGTTGTTTTTCTTGCGCTAATTATTCTGATTGTATCCCCTCTTTCCGTATGAACAACTACCAAAAGACGATTTTTTATGGAGTTTCCAATCAAAACGAACCTGTTCACACAAGGGACACGGGAACCGTGCCCCTACGCCGCGCACAAGCATAGGAATGTTATATTGTGGCGCGCTACATCACGTTCTTTGCTTGACCAACCGCTGCCAAAATGCCTCTTCTGCTGAAATGAGCCTGGCGATGTAATTATCATCCCGTTTGACGAGGAGATGAACTTCTGGCTGCAGGGGCAGATAACAGAAGAAGTCTATGTAGGGCAAGCCGGTTACGGCCAGTATATGCTGCAACTGCCCGAAGTAATAATAGGGAACCTGCCGGGTAGCAGCCGTTTTCTTGTAAACACTCTCTCCGCATTTAATTTCCACGACGACGCTTCCGTTTAGCGCTAAGCCATCCACGCTGGCGCGCTGCCACTCATACCTGGCGCTTTGTAAGCACGCAGGCTCAACGCAGACATTGCGAACAAGTTCATACCTTTTTCTTGCTTCCGGCTCCAATGCCGTTCCGCGCGCCGTGGCTGCATTACCGGCAAATTTCTTTGCCGTGCCGAGTTTTTCCGACATGAGGAGTTCGGCATTTTTCCATGGGTTCTCCGCCATTACCGCCGGGGCGTCCGAGGCCCCGATGCCATTGCTGCGCCACTCATGCCACTCGATAGTTCCTTGTTGAAGTTGTATAACGGTGTATTCGTTGCTCATCGTTTTCTTTCATGCCTGACAAGATAGTATACAAACCTGTATATCCTGCCAAAAGCGCAATTTTCCGGGAAAAAGTAAATGGTGCTCCGGCATTACCCTATTCAAAACGGTTTCTCAAAACCCTCACAGACACCATGGTTTGTTATTGCCGGATTTTAAACCATTTAGCATAACCTTGTCAACGTGATATTGGGCTATTAGCCTTTCTCGTTCGATAGGAAGCTAAAACAGGTTGAATTCGTTAGGTGTTTGTGCCACCCCGCCGTGGCTTGTTATATTACTTTTTTAACCAGGGGCTTTACCCCTGGCTATGTACTTTCAGCCCTTCGGGCCTGTTGTAGAGCGAAGAAGTTCTTCAATCTACATGAAAGAGTTGCCGAATGTAAATGTATAGGAAATTCTAAGCAATGTTGTAGCGCGGTGGTTCATCCCCCGCCTTGCGTGCCGCCCCACCCATTGCCGACCTTAAAGGTCGGCGCTACAAAAAATGCCGTCGCCGTAGGCGACCTAATTAAAGAGTAGTCCCTCCCCCTGAATTACATGGAGTGAACAACCCTCAACACCCACCCATCCACCAAGCCAAGCATTTTCCGTACTACAATCCATCAGATTCTTGTTTTTTATGCTCGTTTTTCAAAATGCACAACTGTAAGACATTGATTAGATAAGGCTTACGTAAAGTTTGGAGCATTGAGTTTTTTGTCATTTGAAATTGTTTCATATGTCGATATTCGGATTTGGTTGCGGCCAAAGGCCGCGCCAGGTATTCCGTGGTTTCAAATTGCGTCATCTACGATACGTTGGCATGCGGAATAGTTTGTATGGCAAAGGGTAGCGAGGCTGGGATTCTTGTTTATAAAAACGTTTGGAACTACGGAATACCTGGCGCGGCCTTTGGCCGCAACCAAAAAAAGATTTGGGTAGCGAGGTGAGGTGTTTGACGAGCAGCGGAGTTGATAAGGAGAAGTTGGCTCGCCAGATCGCGGCGGACAAGAGGATTACAGAAGGTTCCATCTGCCTGTTGAGTGTGGTAGAGCCTTGCAAGGTATTGATTATGTTAAGGACGGCAACTGTTTTGTGCGTATAGAGGATATTGCGGCTGCGCAGGTACTGCTCCATGAGCAGCTTAAGACCGACTGGGCGAAGATGCTTAACGGGCTTGCGTTGGGCAGTTGCCCGGCATTGTCGCAGGTTCTTCGTCCGTTGGAACCGGAGTATTACTGGCCTGCGGATGAGACGGAGTGGGCAACGGACATCATGTTTAAATCTGTTGCGACATTGGAGGAATTGTTTCCGTCGTTTGTTCATCATGCGATGCGGGTTTGCGACAGTCCTTCGGTGATGAAATATTTAGGTAGGCGTAGCCTTGCAGGCAGTGTCCCCGATGAGGTTATCAGCGACTATCGAAGACGCTGTGAAGGTATACGGGTCAAGCACCGTGTAAATT
>JACVXV010000160.1 GCA_015661205.1 Candidatus Brocadiaceae bacterium | reverse complement strand
AAATTCACCACCCTATCGAACATCGTCCAGTCGAAAATGACCTCTACGTCGGCATTGCCTTTACGCTTGTTGCTAATCCCTACGCGGTTCCAGTCCACGCGTCCCATGCCCTTATACACGATATAGCCACGCCACCGAACGTACTTGCCCTTGAAATTTTTCCACAGTTCGTTTCTCTCGGCGCGCGGTAAAGTACTCTTCCGTCCTACCTGTGTATCTAACGCCTCCTGTGAAATATTGATAAATACCTTTGGAGGTTTTACTTTAACGGGTTTTTGCAGTTCCTTGTCATCTGGTTCATCCTCCTCAATATCATCCTGAACGGTCTGTTTAGCGACGGTGGGAGCAGCGGCTGCAGCGACTGGCGCAACGACAGCCTTCTCCCGCTTAGCTTCCGCCTGAATGACGGCCAATGGCACGGCTTCCGCTTTAGTAAATAATTGGTAAAACGTATCTTTATGTGCCTGTATATTCGCGCGGCTATAGTGGAAGAGGATATCATTACCAATGGTCCTCTTGCGATAAGCCAGCCAGTTGTACGCCCCCGTTACCAACACCCTGTCATCAAATACGATGAAACCGCAAACAGGCTCGTCGCCTGCCTTCAGGTTCATGAGCCTGACGTCAAATCCTTTGAGCATGAGTGCCTTTGCAAGCGCGCCAAACGGATCGCCATTGCCGTGCCGCATAATTACGGCGCGCAACCTGACCCCCCTGCTTTTCGCGGTTTCCAGGGCATTTTCAATATCCAGGGCGTCAAAACTATGGGCGCAAAAGTCAATACTCTGTTGGGTATTTTCAATCCCTTCCCGCAGCCGGTCTTCTAATGCGCCGGAAGGGGCGTAAGAGAGGTTATTGTCCGCAGCGTACAAGGAACCGGCAATAGCGCATAAAAATGTAAAGAGTAATACCGTTTTCATGGTAATGTATCCGCCATAGTTTAGTTTTTCGAAAAGTATTAAAAGCTGAAATCACAGAGGATTTGGTAGAGAATAAACATAAACTATGCCTGCTGTAGGGTGGGCATTGCCCACCGCAACATTGCCTACCCGTCCACATTGCTTGTTTTTTTGGTGGGCAATGCCCACCCTACACATCCTTCAAAAAATGTTTTTTTGATAACCCATTATTGCGCTATGCAGGTTGTCCAGGATATCGGTGGCAATTAATGAGATTTCGCCTTTCTCCCGTGCGGCAATGTCGCCTGCCATACCATGCAGATACACACCCAGTTGCGCTGCCTCAAAGGGGGTATACTGTTGTCCCAAAAAGGCTGCAATCATGCCGGTCAGCACGTCACCGGCTCCGGCGGTTGCCATTCCAGGGTTTCCCGTAGTATTTATAAAGAACTTTTCTTCGTTCATTACGATGGTCTGACGTCCCTTCAGCACCAACGTTACCTTGTTCCTGCCTTTGACAAACTGCCCGGCTATTTCCAACCTCTTTGCCTGCACGTCCCTCACCGAAGGCACACCCACGAGACGCCCCATCTCTCCGGGATGTGGCGTAAGTATGACCGGTTGCTTAATGCGGTCTACTATTTCAGGACTATCAGCCAGTGCATTAATACCGTCAGCGTCCAACACGATAGGTATGTCCATTGTTTGCAACAGCCATTGCACCAGTTTTTTCGTTTCCGGGTGCTGGGATAGTCCCGGCCCGATGGCTGCCACGTCAAAACTCCGTGAAAAATCAAGGATGCCCTGACGTCCCAGTTCCGAAAAGGTTTTTGACGGTGTTTCCGGTAGCGGGCGAGTCATTACACAGGTCAGCTTGGACGCCACAATTCCATGCAGTCCTTCCGGGATACCCAGCGTAACTATTCCAGCACCCGCGCGCAAGGCTGCATTACTGCAAAGACAAGCAGCGCCGGTCATGCCGCAAGAACCTGCCAGCACAAACACCTTCCCGTAATCACCTTTATGGGTATCCGGCTTTCTGGGTTGGATTTTAGGGATATCTTTTACTTCGTACATACATAATTTCTCTGTAGAGCGAAGAGGTTCTTCGCTCTACATTCTACACTCTACAACAGGCCCGAAGGGCTGAAAGTATATAGCCAGGGGTGATGCCCCTGGTAAATGGAATAATATAATAAGCCCTGAAGGGGCGACAGAAAAGGATGCTTAACATGGCTGAAAACACCTATCTTTCCTAAGAATTTAACATTAGTTTTATTCCCGAAAACAAAATAAAGCAGGGGCTTCTGGTACAGGCGCATTCCCAAGCTGGAGCTTGGGAACGAGAGAAATCTCTGCCACCCCTTCGGGGCTAGTATTTTTTTTATTCTCTTTACAGGGGGCTTCACCCCCCGCTATATCCTGTCGGCCTTTCAGGCCTAACATTGAATTTCTCAAACGTTAAATTATGACGCCCTCTCACAAACCCAAAACCAGAAACTCGAAACCCGAAACCGCCTACCCACATCCCCCCTCAACACTCCGTGTCCGATTGATTAACGAAGCAACATAAGCTGCCCCAAAACCATTGTCTATATTTACCACGGAAACACCGGCGGAGCAACTGTTCAACATGGACAGAAGGGGCGCAATGCCCTGAAAGCTAGCGCCATAGCCAATGCTGGTAGGCACGCCAATCACCGGGCAATCCACCAATCCGCCAACGACACTCGCCAAAGCGCCTTCCATCCCTGCCACGACGATAATTACGTTGGCCTTAAGCAGTTCTCCATGGTTTTTCATCAACCGGTGGATGCCCGCAACGCCGACGTCGTAAAGCGCCTGAACGTTGTTGCCCATGATCTCCGCCGTAACCTTCGCTTCCTCCGCTACCGGGATATCCGAGGTGCCTGCCGTAATAATCAGGATGAGGCCTTTCTGCGGTTCACGCTGGGTTTGACGGATCGTTATGGTCTTTGCCTGTTCATGATAGACGGCGTTAGGGTATTTTTGAGAAACGGCTTCGTAGACATCCCTATTGGCCCTGGTTGCCAACATGTCGTTCTTACCGGCAACAATTTGTTCCACGATCTTTACGACCTGATAAGGGGTCTTGCCCATGCAAAAAATAACCTCGGGAAACCCGCATCGAATCTTGCGGTGGCTGTCTACTTTAGCAAAGCCGATGTCTTTATAGGGCAGTTCTTTGATCTTTTCAAGGACGGTGTTCAGTGCAACGTTACCTGCTTTGTAATCTTCCAGCAATTGTTTAATAATATCAATATCCATAGCTCAAACAAAAAACCCCTTGCACCCCCTTTGCGGAAAGGAGATCAAGGGGACGACTAAATTTCAGAAATAAAACGAGAAGTTATCTAATAGCATCAGGCAAAATCATAGCAAAAACTATTGTTTTTAGCAAGGATATACCTGCAATGGTGAGTTAACTTGGTTATAGAGGCGTCCCGGATGTTTTCATTTTCTTTCATCAATAAGCAAAAAAGGACACAGGCAGGCTGGTAGCCTGCGCTACGGGATGGCCTCAATGTCCAGCCCGGAAACGTCTCCCTCTGAATATTTTACATAAGCAAGCCCTGCCACCATAGCCGCATTGTCGGTGCAGAGCCGGGACGTTGGATAATATGCGGGAATGCCCATCTCTGCGGATTTGTCCTTTAATCTTTGGCGCAACCTGGAGTTGGAGGCAACACCGCCTCCGATCATAACGCATCGCGCAGGATACATCCGTGCCGCCAACGCAATTTTCCCTACCAGCACGTCAACGACCGCCTCTTGAAAACTTGCAGCAATGTCCGCAATTTCCTGATCAGATGATACCTTTGTCGGCGCTTTTTTCATGTCTTGTCCCCGGTGATGGTAGAGAACGGCTGTTTTCAGTCCGCTAAAACTGAAATCAAGGGAGTCAATGCCAAGGTATGACCGTGGAAACGTTACGGCAGACGGGTTTCCCTGCCTCGCCACCTTGTCTATAATGGGGCCGCCCGGATAACCCAGGTCTAATATCTTCGCAATCTTATCAAATGCCTCACCGGCGGCGTCATCAATCGTTCCACCTAGTAATGTATGCCTGGTCGGGCTTTCCGATAAGAAAAGAGAGGTATGTCCGCCGGAGACAACCATGCTGATAGCGGGATACTGTATAGCGCCGCTTTCCAAGTTATTTGCATAAATGTGTGCGTAAAGATGGTTTATGGTGATTAATGGAACATTCAGCGCCAGGCACAACGACTTCGCCGCGGTTATCCCGATTAGCAAGGAGCCGATAAGACCGGGGGTGTTAACGACGGCAACGGCATTGATATCAGCCAACGTTATTTTGGCCTCAATAACGGCGCCGTTGATGACGCCGAGGATAGACTCCAAATGCGCCCGGCAGGCAAGCTCAGGCACAACACCGCCAAATTGCCGGTGCAATACCTCCTGGGAAAAAATAATGTTCGACAATATTTCTTTCCCGTCTTTTACGACGGACGCTGACGTCTCATCACAGGATGTCTCAATACCAAGTATTAACATAAAAAAGGGCTTGAATACCTCCTAGCGCGGCTCTGCCGCAACCAAAACAAATTTAACCACAAAAGACACGAATTTTCACGAATTATTATAGGGTCACGAAGAAAAACTTACAATAAGCAGAAACCACAGATTTCACAGATTACACAGATTGGGATAAATGATACCCACCGTTTGGTTGCATCCTACATGTCCCCTGCTGGCGGGGGCGCAGGGGGTGGACGGGACTTGCTCACCACTTTAACTACCCCTTAATTTATGAACACGGGGTTTCATCTTGTATCATAACATCATAACCCGAACGAGCCAGATAAGGTGGGTGATGCACACCCTGCATTGCTGGCATGTTTACGCACACAGTATATCTGAATGCCATCATTCTTTTCCATGATAATTTTATTCGAATTGACTTCAACATTCAAAAAATGTATTGTCTTTTACAATAGTCTTGAAATTTAATGAATTATACTATATTTTTATCATATTGTTGCAATTTCCCGTGAATTTGGAAAATTATTGTTTATAAGACTTGTGATAGAAATGTGCTAAAATAGTTTTTAATGTTGATATACCATAATCTTTGTGTCTTGGTGGTTTTGTGTGAGAAAAAGGTAGTGTATGATAAAAAAATATGCATGGCGTCTTGGTTTTCTGATTTTTGTTATCTGTGTGGCTGGATTAAAAGACGCGGCATTGGCCGGGGAAATTTATTTAACGGCAACGGTTGACCGCAACATTGTTACCATGAATGACAAGTTACAATTGACGCTCACCGTGTACGGCACTCAGGATACACCGGTGCCATCATTTCCCATCATTGAAGGGTTTACGGTGTTATATGGACCGAAAATTTCGGCGGAAACGCGTATTATCAACGGCAACGTCTCGGTAAGCAAGGGGTACACGTACACCCTGCAACCTACGGCAAAAGGGAAAGGCACCATTGGGGTATCAAGGTTGGAATACCGGGGAAACACTTATACCTCCAAGCCGGTGACCGTAGACGTGGTTGATGTAAAACCCCAACCGGAAAAACAATCCATAGACCTTGAAAAATTCGTATTTGTGCAATTGTCAGTGAATAAACCTGAAGTATACCTCTACGAACAGGTAATCTTGTCCTTTAAGTTGTATTTTCAGAGAGGGCTGCCGCTCAGCGACATTGATTACGTGCCTCCTACCATAAAAAACTTTATGGAGGAAAAGCTGGGCGATCAGCGCCAGTATGAAGAGATCAAGGATGGGATTATCTACAACGTGCTGGAATTGCGCACGGCCGTTTTTCCCATAATTCCCGGAGACCTTATCATATCTCCGGCAAAACTGAAGTGCGACCTCATTATTCCCCGTCAACGGGAATCCCTTTCCGGAAACGTTTTTATTGATGATTTCTTTGGCACGGAACAGAAGCGGTTCCCCATTGAAAGGGCAACAGATTCCGTCATCATTAAAGCAAAGCCATTGCCCGAACAAGGCAAACCCATTGACTTCAAGGGCGCCGTGGGGTCTTACAACATGGAAGTCTCCACAAAGGCGCAGCAGGTAAAGGTGGGGGATCCTATCACGCTTTCAATCTCAGTGTATGGCGAAGGAAACATTCAAACGGTTAGCGAGCCATTGCTGCTGTGTAAAAAGGAAACCGACTTTAAACTCTATCCTGCTGAAGTAACCACACAGATCACCAACCGCGATGAACTCATACGGGGACGAAAGGCCTTCAGCAAGGTCATCGAGCCGCAGAAGGCGGATATCAAGAGCATTCCAGCCATTTTATTCAGCTATTTCGACCCATCCGTCGGGCAATACAAGACCATCGCCAAAGACCCTATGCCAATTACCGTTGAGGCTGGGCAACAGGAAATGCCTATTCAATTGACCGTTTCCGGGGACAACTCGCCGTCGAACAAACAGCACGCCCAGATCATAACACAAGATATTTTGCCGATTATGGCAAACGTGCCGTTGCTGAGAAATCAAGACGTCCCCCTCTATAAAAATCCTCTTGTTTTAGGGTGTTTAGCTATTCCAGCGCTCGTTGTGATAGCATCCGTCGTTATAACGCGGCGTAGGGAAAAGCTGCAAACGGATATCGGGTACGCCAGAAATAAACGCGCATACCTGATGGTTAAAAAGAGGTTGGCTACAGCACAGTCGCTGCTTTCACAAAACAATCCCGATCATTTCTACTCAACCCTTTCCCGGTCGGTTACCGATTATCTGGCGGATAAATTCAACATCTCCGCCGCAAGCGCCGCCCACGATTCGATGGTGGACATGCTCAGGCAGCGGGGAATCGAAGACGCGATTGCTGAGGAGGTGTCCTGTTGTTTGGTTGACCTGGATTATCGCCGTTTTTCAAAGGCCGGCGGAACAGAGCAAGAGATGGACATCTCATGTAAGCACGTGGAACAACTTATCTTAAAACTGGAGAGACAACTATCATGAGGTTACGGTTACTTTTGTTGATGTTATTGACTATCCTTTCCATAAATTACGGGACGCGCGCCGCCCATTGCGGGTCGGAATGGTTAGAGTTGGGGGGCGCAAAACCAAATGTATCAAAGGAGGTTGCCATAGGGCTGTTTACCGATGCAAATGAAAAGTATACGCAGGCCGCAAAGCTGGCAGCGGCCAAAAGCAACCTGGAGGCAGCGCAATTGCTACAAGAGGCGGCGTTGCAGTACGAAACGATACTGGCTAGCGGATTCAGGCACGGCCAAATCTATTACAACCTGGGAAACGTGTATTACCGCCAGGGGATGCTGGGGAAATCAATCCTCAATTACCGGCGCGCGCAGCGGCTTATGCCGAGAAATGCCGACATTGACGCCAACTTGAGTTTGGTAAAAACGACTACGGAAGATAAGGAATTATCCTCGGAAATCCCCCCTGTGGCGCAAAAGGTGTTCTTTTGGTTTTTTATGCTGAACCAGAATGAACTCACCATCGTTGCCATTTCCCTGTACGTTGCGCTGATGGTACTGATTACCCTCTTTATCTTCTTCAAATTTTCGTGGTGCAGAGGGGTTATTATCGGCTTTTCAGCAGGTTTGCTTATAGCGCTGGCCTCTCTCGGCATTAAGATATACCGTGAGGAAGGGGTAACTTGCGGGGTGGTTACAACGAAGTGCCAGGTGCGATACGGACCGGGCGGAGAATATGAACCCAAGTTTGAGATACACGATGGCGCAGAATGCGTGATTGAGGGGGAGAAAAACGACTGGTACCGGGTATACGTAAACGTGGGGGTTAAGGAGATGGCCGGCTCAAAAACCGGTGGCGCGGATACGACACTTCAAGTTCGTGGCGCACACCCAGGGCA
>JACVXV010000285.1 GCA_015661205.1 Candidatus Brocadiaceae bacterium | reverse complement strand
CAGGCTAAATACTGCCTCCCACTACCATCAAATAATTTTGCAGGTTATTCACAGAAATCATGTCAATTAAATTTTAAAATATTTCCGCTGAATAGTTACTTCTTAACTGGCTAAACTCACCTTTCACTTCACTCTTAAACTGCCCAAATTCATTTCTTAATTGGCTAAACTCATCTTTCACTTCACCTTTAAACTGCCCGAACTCGTTCCTTAAATTTGCGGTATCGGTATCTAGCTTTTGCACAAGATACCGGAAATCTTCTTTTTGTTGTTTTTTGACTTCTTCTACCTTATCAAGGATATTCTCCGTCCGCTCATCGACCACCTGGTATATCAAATCAAGCGTAACCTTCTTAACTGCAGAGGTAATAAACTCTTTTACCATAAAACACAGCCATCCTTTCTTATAAATTCAGGCGTTTAGTAATGGGGAATTGGCAGCAAGTAATGAGGACATCGGCAAGGCCCGGCTTGCCGCTACGACACGTTAAAGAGTATGGTAAAACGATACGGCCTATTTGTCAAATTATTATTTAAGTAGCGCAGGCTTCCAGCCTGCATTTGTTTGAAGCAATTTTTATTGTGAAACGGATTGAGAGGCGGTATATTGTATGGTACGTGTAGCAGGAAAAACAGATAAACGACTCCACCGATTTAACGTATAGGAAATTCAAAGCAATCTCGTAGCGCGGGGGTTCATCCCCCGCTGGGTATGCATTCCCAATCCTATTGCCGACCATGAAGGTCGGCGCTACAAATGCCGTCGCCGTAAGCGACATAATTTAAAAAAACCAACGTATTACAATAATCTTTTACTTAGAGAAATAAACCCTATGGCCTATCAAGACTTGTCAGATTTTGTTAAAAAACTGGAAGCTGCTGGACAGTTGAAACGTATCAAAACCGAGGTCTCCGCTGAGCTGGAGATCACCGAAATTACCGACCGTGTCTCCAAGGCCTACGGGCCTGCCCTGTTGTTTGAAAAGGTGAAGGGATATTCGTCGCCCGTACTCATCAATGCCTTCGGCTCGTACGAACGCATGGCGCTGGCACTCAACGTAAAGAACGTAGACGAGATTGCCAGGGAGATAGAAAGCCTGGTCAAGCCGGAGATGCCTTCGACCTTTATCGACAAGATTAAATTTATCCCGCAACTCCTGATGACGTTGTCAAAATTCCCCCCCAAGACCGTGCGACACGCCTCCTGCCAGGAAATCGTTTATGAGACCGCACCTTCTCTGGCAAGGATACCGATCCTTAAATGCTGGCCGGGTGACGGCGGACAATTCATTACCCTGCCGCTCGTCTTTACGCGAAACCTAAAGACGGGAAACCGGAATACAGGTATGTACCGGCTCCACGTCTACGACGAAAAGACAACGGGTATGCACTGGCACGTCCACCATGACGGCGCGAGGCACTTCAGGGACTACCAACGTGAAAACAAACGTATGCCGGTGGCCGTCGCACTCGGCTGCGACCCGGCCATCACCTACGCCGCCACCGCGCCCGTTCCGCCGGAGGTGGACGAGATGGTCTTTGCCGGTTTCCTGAGAAAAAAGAACGTGGAGATGGTTGCCTGCAAGACCATCGACATGGAGGTGCCTGCGGACGCCGAGTACGTGCTGGAGGGGTACGTAGACCCGAAAGAAACCCGCATCGAAGGCCCCTTTGGAGACCACACGGGCTATTATTCGCTGGCCGATCATTACCCGGTATTCCACATTACCTGCATTACCCAGCGGCGGGAGCCGATCTACCCCACCACCATCGTGGGCAAGCCGCCTATGGAGGACTGCTACATGGGCAAGGCCACGGAAAGAATGTTCCTCCCGCTCTTAAAGCTCATGATCCCGGAGATCGTGGACATGAACCTCCCGCTCTTTGGCGTGTTTCATAACTTTGCGTTCATATCAATTGACAAGCGGTATCCGTATCAGGCGAAGAAGGTCATGCACGGTATATGGGGCATGGGGCAGATGATGTTCACGAAGATCATCGTTGTGGTGGACAAGGACGTCAACGTGCAAAACGTGGACGAGGTGATGTGGCGGGTGGGAAACAACGTAGATCCTCGCAGGGATACCTCTTTTGTTGACGGCCCGATGGACGCCCTGGAACACGCATCCGACCTGCCAAAAATCGGTTCCAAGATGGGCATCGACGCCACCAAGAAATGGCCTGACGAAGGCTTTACCAGGGAGTGGCCCGCCGACATTATCATGTCGCCGGAGATCGTTGCCCTGGTTAATGAAAAGTGGAAGTTGTATGGTATTGCTTAGTAAAAGCATTTTTTGAGGTATGTTTGATGCCGTCGTAGCTCAGACCTTCAGGTCTGATGAATGTCTTGGTCATGTTAAGCATCCTTTTCTGTCGCCCCTTCAGGGCTTGTTATATTATTCCATTTACCAGGGGGCTTCACCCCTGGCTATATACTTTCAGCCCTTCGGGCCTGCTGCAGAGCGAAGAGGCTCTTCGCTCTACATAAAAAAGTCGCCTAAAAGCCAAATTTAATGTACAGGAAATTCCACTACGCTGTTGAATGTCGCCGAAAGGCCAAATTTATATGATTACCCAAACCGAACTACTAACAAAAAAAGGCGAGCACATCAGGCAGATGTTTGGCTCTATTGCCAGGGTCTACGACCTGTTAAACACCATCTTAAGCTTTAACTTTGACAAAAGCTGGAGAAAATTTGCCGTTAAGGTGAGCGGCGTCACCCCGGACGCAAGGATCATGGACGTATGCACTGGCACGGGTGACCTGGCAATTGCTTATTCCAGGGTGCTGGACAGCCGCGGAAGGGTGTTCGGCAGCGATTTTTGCCATGAAATGGTAAAACTGGCGGTGCACAAACTCATAAAAAGAAACCTCGCCGGTGCCATCAAGGTGATGGACGCCGATACCCTGCACTTACCCTTTCGCGCCAACACCTTTCAGGTCACCTCCGTAGCCTTCGGCATCAGGAACGTTTCCGATTTAAAGGCAGGCATCGCAGAAATGGCGCGGATAACCGAGCCGGGCGGGCGGGTCGTCATCCTGGAATTTTCACAACCAACCAATCCCGTATTTAAGTCCATCTACTATTATTATTTCAAAAAGATACTCCCTTGCATCGGCAAGCTCATCTCACGCAGCAAATTCAACGCATACTCATACCTTCCTTCATCGGTGCTAAACTTTCCGGACCGCAACGGCTTAAAGGCACAGATGGAGTCCTGTGGCCTGCAAGACGTAAAAATCTATGCAAGAACCCTCGGCATCGTCACCGTCCACGTAGGCCGGAAACTATCCACCCAAACCACGTAGGGTGAATTAAGCAAAGCGTATCCACCAAATAATGTTTTACCGCTGAGTGCGCCAAGTACGTGGAGAAACAACCATCGTAGGGGCGGGGTTTCCCCGCCCCCGGCTCGTGTAGGTTCAGGTTATGGTAAAAAGACGAAGAAGCTGGATATCTAAAAATATGTAACTATTCAGCGAAAATATTTTAAAATTTAATTGACATGATTTCTGTGAATAACCTGCAAAATTATTTGATGGTAGTGGGAGGCAGTATTTAGCC
>JACVXV010000030.1 GCA_015661205.1 Candidatus Brocadiaceae bacterium | reverse complement strand
CTAATATCCAAAATGGAATGTTAGTCCCTTTTAAGAAAGGTTCTTATATAAAGTCCACAATTACCTTCCGATAAGCTCAGGTATAATTACATTTAGATTAAATTAGGCCTTCGGCGACTTATAGTAGCGTAGTGGCAAGGCGCGCCTTGCCACTACATACGCGCAACCGAGACGGTTGCGCTACCGGTTTGAAATTCCTGTACATTGAATTAGGCATACGGCGGCTTTCTGTTTATACGTAGGGCAAGGCTTCAGCCTTGCGACTGTCTGAATACGCACCAGGGGTGGCAACCCTAAAGGGTCGCCCAACTGCGACAGCTTTTTCATGGAGAGCGAAGTACAACAGGCCCGAAGGGCTGGAAATAGCCAGGGGTGAAGCCCCTGGTAAATGCAATAACATCCAGCCCCGAAGGGGTGACAGAAAAGGACGAACAACATAGCAGAGATACCTAATTTTTTTAAAATTATTATTGTTTTGATCTTGAAAACAAAACAACCTGCCTCCCCTTTGGGGCTACATTCGTCCAACTCCTGCAGTCTTTGGTTTAGCGCTTATACATAAAATAATTACAATCACTCTATCTTGCTATAATCAAAAGACTTACATTAACACCATCCACAAGTCCGCATAAATAAAATGAAAATTCCTATACAATTGAATTATTGAGTTTGTCTCTTTTGCGATGAACATATAGAGCCACAATCAATAGATTTGTAAGAAGCCAAGGAGTTAGCCGTATATGCAAACAATTCCAACCGGCATATTGGAAAAACACTCAATTACATGCTGTCCGGCCACATATCTTCCGTGTGTTCAGTGTGTTCCGTGGTTATAATGACGTCATTTACGATACGTATGTTTTTTCCTTTATTGGTTCGGTATCCTGAAAATAAGTTCCGGTTGTTATTGGGGGACAATTCATTTAAAATGACGATAATGACAACCAAATTAAACACATAGTTCAAGTTGGAAAGTTGAACCTGCCACGGTTCACGACATGGTTTAAACTCTGTTTTCTTACGGTTCCACAGGAACAAACTAGTGGAATCGGAAATCCACCAGGAATTATTTCAAATCGCCTTTGCATCTGAGTCTATCAAACCCTATATACTTGCCATTAAGAAACTGATATTATTTTGGTTATGAATTTTACAGAAAAACGGCTCTTCGTTTGTGGGGATTGGATTTATGTCGAGAATTAAGCTTCTTCCGTCTTCTTTAATTAACAAGATTGCCGCAGGTGAGGTGATCGACCGTCCGGCGTCCGTGGTAAAGGAACTGGTGGAGAATGCCATCGACGCTATGGCGTCGAGGGTTGACATTTACCTGGAAGAGGGGGGAAGAAAGGTAATACGGATCGTGGACAACGGTATCGGGATGGACGCCGAGGACGTCGGACTGGCCTTTCAAAGCCACGCGACGAGTAAGATAAAGGACGCGGACGACCTGTTTGCCATCCACACACTCGGATTCCGGGGCGAGGCGCTGCCGAGTATCGGCTCTGTTTCTCAATCCAGCATTATCTCCCGGACAAAGGGCGCCATTCACGGGGCGGAAATCAGGATTAACGGCGGCGAACTCAGCGAGGTGAAGGAGTGCGGCGCGCCGGAAGGGACTCAGGTGGAGATACGCGAACTCTTTTTTAACGTCCCCGTCCGCAAGAAATTTTTGAAGACGATACCAACGGAAATGGCATATATTTCCGAGGTGTTAACGAAGTTTTCCCTATCCTATCCCGCCGTACATTTTACCTTGACGCACAATAACAGGCCGGTGTTTAACCTCCCGCCTGTACAGGACACCGCCGACAGGATCGCGGCATTTTTCGGGGAAGAGATGAGAAAGCAGCTCATACCGGTGCTATTACGGGAAGAGAAGTTTTCCCTCTGCGGCTACATTGCCCCCCCTTTCTTTGACAAGGCCAACGCGCGGATGCAGTTTCTCTTTTTAAATGGCCGCTATATTAAGGACAGCGCCATTTTCCGCGCAATCAGCGAGGCGTATCACGGAAAGCTGATGCCGAAGCGGTATCCCGTCGTGTTTCTCTTTATGCAGATCGACCCGTCCGAGGTTGACGTGAACGTCCACCCAACAAAGATCGAGGTGCGTTTCCGCAATTCCAGCGTGATTTATCATTACGTGCTTTCCTCGCTAAAAGAAGGTCTGAACAGGTCACCGGTAAAACCCATGGGGGGATTAACCCCTATTCAAAGACTGGAAAGAGACGCGGTAAAGGCGGACGACGTTGCCCTTCCCCAAAAATCGTTGTGGGATCAATTCCCACCGGGGAAGACAGATGAACCGCGTGCGCCAATAGCATGTCACAGGGAAGATGACCATCATTTATTGCCGCCTCAGCGCGAAGCCGTGTCTACCGATAGATGCCCCCCGGAGGAAAACACCAACGCCATTTCCGCCCAAATGCAGGGAGAAGAGGAAGCGACTCAAGTACCCCACGGTGAACATACTTCCCCAAAGATGAACGCCATTCCTTTTTCGAGAGATACGAATATGAGGGAAAAAGGGTTCATGCCGGAAGGCAATAAGCCACGGAGGTATTTCCAGGTGCACAACGCCTATATTGTGGAAGAGACGTCCGACGGTTTGAACATCATTGACCAGCACGCGCTGCACGAGATCATTTTATATCACGAGATTGAGAAGAACGTCAACGCCTCGAAATTACCCAGTCAGCGCCTGCTCATACCGGAACTGGTAGACCTCAGCCCAAAGGATTTTTTCAGCATTATTGACCTCAAGGAGCATCTGGGGGCATTGGGGATTGAAATCGATGAGTTTGGGCATAATACGATAGTGATTCGTTCCTTTCCCCAACTGTTGAAACGGTTGAACGGTAAAGAGTTTTTGGAGACCTTGTTGACCGAGTTTGGCGAGGGGGACGGCCCCAAAGGCAAGGATAAGACGCTAAACAAAATCATCAGCGTTATGGCCTGCAAGGGAGCCGTCAAGGCCGGGCAGCGGCTGGAACCACAGGAGATAGGCGAACTTCTTGAGAAGAAAAGAAGCATGAGCGCCTTTACCAACAACTGCCCGCACGGCAGGCCAACAACCCTGCATTTTTCATTAGATGACTTGGAAAAGCAATTTAAAAGAAAGTAGTCTTGGGCAGAGCAACGCTTCGGACGGAATAAAAACGGCGGGAACCACAGATTACACAGATTTGGATGGTAACATTGCACAGATTATTAATGTCCCATAGGGACAAAATATCGGTAGAAATAACAAGAGCACACAAATATTAAATGCCGTAGGCATGATATATTTGAAACCCAATCGTTTTTCTATTAATATATCGTTCCTACGGAACTAATACTGTTTCTCCATTTATTTTCTACCAATATTTCGTTCCTAACGGAACTTTGCAACGCATTAATTACGCAACAGACAGGTCAGACGTTATCGACCGGCGTTTATCATTTTTTACACCTCCCGGAATCCTGCCGTAAACGTGGGGAAAAGGAAGGAAATTTGGTTGCGGCTCTGCCGCTTAAGGAATTACGAATTATAACATTACTTTATAAAAACCTTTTTTGTAAATTCTTCTTCGGGACCCAATAACAATTCGTGAAAATTCGTCTCTTTTGTGGTTAAACGCTTTTCGGTTGCGGCTACACCGCGCTATGAATTTCCATAACAATTAAAACAGGAGCATCACAACCCATGTCAAACGGCAGGATATTGAGGAATTCGCAGATTATTATTTTGGGCGTCTGTATCGCGGCAGCAACCATCGCCTCCAGTATAATTTTCTCGAAGGGATTTATGAAGGTAATGCGGTTCTCCCGCGAGGTGATTACCGTGACCGGATCGGCTCAGAAGGAGATAACGAGCGATTACGCCGTCTGGTACGGCGAATTTTCCCGGCGCGACGCAGACCTTGCCACGGCATACCGCTCGCTGAAGGACGACCTCGAAAAGGTAAAGACACACCTTATTTCAAAAGGGGTGAAAGAGACAGATATAACCGTTTCCCAGGCACTAACGCAGACCTTTTACCAAAAAAATGAAAAGGGTAACGATACCAACGTAATTGAGGGTTACTGTCTGAAGATGAGCGTCTGCGTCCAATCGAATGACGTGTATGGATTAGAGAAGATGTCGCGTGAGTCAACGGAGTTGATAGACCAGGGCATACACTTTGAATCCCATCCGCCTGAGTATTTTTACACAAAGCTCGAAGAGTTAAAGATTGAAATGCTGGCAAACGCGACTGAAAACGCCAAGATGCGGGCTGAAAAAATGGCGCAGGCAACCGGCAACAGGATTGGCAGCATCCGCTCGGCAAAGATGGGGGTTTTCCAGATCACTCCGGTCAATTCGACCGAAGTAGCCGACTGGGGCGTAAACGACACGTCGTCGCTCATAAAAAAGATGACCGCCGTAGTAACGGTAAGCATCGCAATTGAGTAAGCGACCATAATCTATTTGTATAGGAAATTCAAAGTTAGGCCCGAAAGGCCGCATTTATTCCCACGTTTTGCGTGGGAATACGGCTCCGTGACGCTCCGCGTTACGTTTAGGGGTTGTAAATAAATAACTTTTACAACTTCAATCTAACGATTTTAGAATTTTATAGTTCCAATCACAGGGAAAAACAAATTCACCGCAGAGGACGCAGAGGGCGCGGAGAAAAAAGGCTCGTCAGAAAGAACTACAGATCAAACCGCCAATGAACGCTAATGAACGCTAATAAAGAAACCCATTAGCGTGTATTAGCGGTTAAAAGTTGTCGTTGTTTCTCCGCGTCCTCAGCGGTGAATTGTCTTTGCCGTATTAGCGTTTGTTTGCGTTCGTTTTTTCTGAAAAAATAAACAAACTTGTAAATGGTATTATTTTACAGACCCTTAAACAATGAAAGGTACCGGATGTCAGGAAAAAGGCCAGAGAAAATATCACGCAGGTTTTTGTTAAAGATAGCCGGGGGTTGCGCTGCATGGCTGGGGCTAAACAAGCTGCCGTTCGCCCGCGCGCAGGCATCAGGCCAGGCAATCCAACCGCTGCCTGATTTCACCGGACCGGGCGTTAATCCTTACTGGGGGGCGGTAGGACCCTTTGTCGTTTACCCTCAAAAACTCCCCCTGATCCAGCTTACCGACCGGCCGGTCCAGTTGCCCAATGCTGCATTTTACGTGCGGTGGCACCTGGAGGGTATCCCGAATGCCGTAAACCTTACCGAGTGGCGGCTTTTCGTGGAAGGGTATGTTGAAAAACCGCTGGCATTGTCCTTGTCCGACCTCATGAAACAATTCAAACCGGTCTCTATTGCCGCAGTCAATCAGTGTTCCGGAAATAGCCGCAGCCGCTTCCAACCCCGTTTACCCGGCAGCCAGTGGGGTAATGGGGCCATGGGCAATGCACTTTTTACCGGTGTGGCGCTTAAGGACGTGCTTAACGCCGCCGGGGTAAAGACAGGCGCGCTCCAAACACAATTTGAAGGTCTGGAAAAAGGACGAGGGCTAACGAACAGCGTCTCATACAAGTTCCTAAAATCCCTGAAGCTGGACGATCCGGTCATCAGCGAAACCATTGTGGCATATACGATGAATGGCGAGTGCGCCTCGTGGTTCCCGGTAAATTCTCAACCTATTGGATCAAGGCCTTAACCTGGATACGGGTGTTAACCGAACCGGACGCCAACTTCTGGATGACAAAGACTTACTGCGTACCCGATACCCCCGGCGGCAATACAACCCCAAAGGACGTCAAGGAAGGCCATGTACCGATGGTTCCTGTTGGGACGATGCCTATCCGTTCATTTATCATCACCCCGGACGGTTCGTGCAAAATCCCTGTAGAAATGGAGGTAACGGTGCGCGGTATTGCCTTCAGCGGTTATGGGACGGTGGTAAAGGTGGAGTTGTCTATGGATGACGGCGCAACCTGGGGCATGACCAAATTAGGAGAAGATTACGGACGCTACTCCTTCCGCACCTGGGAAGCAACCTGGGTTCCCAAACATACTGGCAAACATATCCTTGCCGTGCGGGCAACGGACGAGAAAGGAAACGTCCAACCCGACGATGCGATATGGAACCCAAAGGGCTATCTGTGGAATAAGATAGAACGGCAGGAAGTAACCGTAGATACCACTTCGTAGCGTAGCGCAGGCTTCCAGCCTGCTAAAAAAACAATCTTCCTTTTGGGCAAACAATGAGTGGAAAACAGCAGGCTGGAAGCCTGCGCTGCCCAACGATGAACCAATGCCTATTTTTTCGATTTCGAAACCATAGAAAGAGATTACCATGAAAAAAGCACTCTGCATCATGATAGGACTGCTCATAACAACGTCGCACAAACCACTTTTGGCAAAAACCAACCTGCACGGACTGGTTCGCAGCGGACAATACGCCAAGGGGGAACTGCGCACCACGCCTCAGCCTGAGACCGCAAAGCAGTCGGTAGATGGTGTCTACATCGTAGGTACCTATCCCCTTTATACCCCTGAGTTGCCTCCCGGCGAAGGCCGTGAGATGACACAAGGTTACTGCAATATGTGTCACAGCGTTACGTACATCACCATGCAGCCCCCGCTCCCGGCCACTACGTGGGCAGCCGAGGTTTTCAAGATGATTGATACGTACGGGGCATTAATTCCGGAAGATGAAACAAAGCAGATCATAGTCTACCTTCAGTCACACTATACACCGGAAACCAGAAAAAATACAAAGTAGCGCAGGCTTCCAGCCTGCATGTCAAAGAAACCAGCTTGTGCCGGTTCAATCTTGCAGCGCGGGGGTTCATCCCCCGCTGGGCGTGCATACCCAATACCATTGCCGACCATGAAGGTCGGCGCTACAAATGCTGTCGCCGCCGGCGACCTTATTTTAACGGACAGGAAATTCAAACCGGTAGCGCAACCGTCTCGGTTGCGCGAATGAAAGTTGCCGAAGGCCTAATTTAAAACAAAGAAATGGAGGTTAACACTATGAAAGTTTTAGGGATTTCCGGTTCTCCTATTTACAACAGCAATACAGACAGGGCATTGAAGGCCTCCCTTGAGGCCACAGGACTCGAAACGGAGTTCGTTAAACTCGTTGAGTATAAAATTACCCCATGCAGGGCGTGTATCGGCTGTGTAGATACGAACAGGTGCGTAAACACCCAGGACGACGGAATTATGCTGGCGGAAAAGGCAAAGGCGGCGGATGCCTTGATCATTGCCTGTTACACGCCCTATTCTTCCATTGACGCCTTAACAAAGGCATTTATTGAGAGGCTCTATCCGCTTCGCCATAAGCACGGTTTCATGGCAGGCAAGCCGGGAGGCGCAATCGTTACCTGCGCGGTTCCCGCCGCAAGTAAGACATTGCCGCCTGCCGGTGAGATGGGCGTAAACGCGGTGATGTTTTATATGATGGAAGAAGGGATGAATTTCGTGGGAAGTGTCAGAATACTGGGAAACGTACCTTGCATCAAATGCGGCTATGGCAACGAGTGCAAGACGTCAGGCATTAAAATGATTTATGGAAATGAAGCTACCGTGCAATCAGTCGGCGTAAACACCTTTGAAGGGCAACCGGACGCCTTAGAGTCGTCCCGAAAGCTTGGAGAAAAGATAGCTGACGCTCTCAAGACGGCGAAAGGGAGTCTTTAATCATGAAAATGGTTGTCCTGAACGACAGCCCCAATGGTGAGCAGGGTGTGACTATGCAATATGTCCACTCTTTGCAAAAGAAGTATCCATAACACGAATTGAGCATCCATAATATTGCACAACGCATCAAGATACTTGAGGAGAATGCGCATGCGCTGGTTTGCCGAGAATGGGGCTTTCCAAATCAAAACTAATCAACTAAAAGCGGCATGATATCTCACCTATCATGCCGCTTTTTAGTTATTGAATCAGATTTATTTGCTGCGACAATCTTTGAATGCACCTTAACTGCCGCCGAACAAAGCGTCTTTTCAAAATTTAAGGCACTTTCTTACCGGCAGGTTCTATCCCACTAAAATCACTTTTCTCTTTCCCTATTGGTTTAATATCATCTCTCTTGAGTAAGCGGAATACGTTTTGATCAACGTGCCGCTTCAATTCAATGTCCACGTACAATGTCTGGTTCGGTTTTAACAGGTCGCCAAGGGGGATACCGTCAGAGCGGAATTCCGCTGGTGTGTAATAGGAGAAGCCTTCTGATGGTCGGGCGATTATGCGGAAACCAATTACGCCGTCCTTAATACTCATCATTTTGTTATGGTCTACATAGTACGTTAAATGGTTGGCGCTTACCCGGTTCCGCTGCCGATCGACAAAAAAGCCGGATTCGAGTTTGTCAGGGTCATAATCTTTACTGCCGAGCAATAAAATTTCGCATCGATTATTGTATTCGATTGACGCAAACGAATAAACTGATAGTTCAAGTTAGCGCCACACACTCGCATTACACCATCCGATCCCTTCTCCCCCGTATACGAATTCAAATGGTCGTACAATTTTGCATCAATGTACTGTCCCGTGATAACAAAGGGGAAAAAATTATTTTGAGCAGGGTTATATGAGAGCCATGATTCGTTGAGACACCATTGTCCTTCACTGTTCAGCTCCAGCCAATCCAAAACTTTTTGGCCCGGTTCAACACCCTGAAACCACGTCACCATCCTGCACAACCGCCCTTTTCCAAGTTGTGCCAAAGCAGAACCATGGTTGGCAGGCGCCAGCATGATGAGGTGCCTTAATGGACTCTTTCCCAAATTACCAGCGCCGTAATAGAGTTGCATCCAGGTTCGAATAGCGGGGCCGCCGGTAGAATGGGTAATGCAAGAAAATGGTTGGTCCCCGACGGCATCAAGTCGCGCCTTGTCAAAAGCACGGGCAATGTCGTCCATAGTAACTTCGTCGTGAAAAGATATGTACCGGCCTAAATAGATATGTTTAATGTCAAGTCCAACGTCGGGAGTTGTTTTCTCCGCAACAGCTTGCAACGCCTCCGGCAATTGGCCATAGCTCTTCATCTCTGTTACGCTGTATCCATGCACAAATACCAGTGTTATTTTTTCTCCCATACCTATATTCCTTTCATAAAAAATTGTGTGTTTTAGTAACTATTGTGAAAAGCAAAAACAAGTTGATGCAACCTCTGTTTTGCCGGACGGAAAGATTCTATTCTTTCACCCCCTTCACCTTCTTCGCCTCTTCCGCCGCCTTATTGCTTTTTGCGGTTTTTTCTTCACGCCATAAGGATAACGACAATTATCCTTGTTGGTGTTTCGCCGGAGATAGGAAGTTCGCGCGATAACACATCATATTTAAACACCTAAAGTGGTTATCTATTCCTCATAACCCAAATAACCCAATCAAAATTACCACACGATGAGTCATGTAGGGCAGGGCATTGCCTGCCAGAAACAATCACATTTGCGACAGGTTTTGTGATTGTTAAACAAGGGTTTTTGCAGATGGGTATGTGTCTGGAAAATATCTGTGGAATTGTTTGGAAAATCTATCGGGATTATGGGTTGGTGGTTGGTTCAAAAGGAGAAAACATTAAAAAAGTGACCCATGAGACAAAATGTCTCATGGGTCACTTTTGTGTCATTCAGGCTTTCAAAGAAAGTAAATTGGTATGAGTTTGTTTGTTATTTGTAATTTAGCGCTGAAACTGTTTATAATATTACCGAAATAGTGTGTTCTTTTTCTCCATTTCTCCTCTCGCACACATTTTTCCCTTTTACCTGATGGGTTTGGAAAACACTTAATTAATTAGGCCTTCGGCGACTTATTTGAGTTCACACGTAAGGACACGGGCACCGTGTCCCTACTTTGAAAGGCCTATACATTTAAATTATGCCTTCGGCGGCTTTTAACAGCGTAGTGGCAAGGCGCGTCTTGCCACTACAAGGTCGGTTTGAAATTCCTATACATTAAATTTTTGCAAATCAACGTCCATTTTTCAGTATATATTAAGGAGGCGCTCATGCGATGGCATCAAAAAGGATTAAAGGAAGTTGTTGAAGATTTGAGAACGTCCCTTCAGGGTCTTCCCACCGAAGAGGCAAGGAGGCGTCTCGAAGAATATGGCCCTAATGAGCTGAAGGAGGGGAAGAAGAAGACTCTTTTAGGGCGGTTCCTTGATCAGTTCAAGGACTTTATGATTATCGTCCTCATGGCAGCCGCAGTTATCGCGGGTGTAATGGGGGAGGTGAACAGCATCATTGCCATTGTCGTGATAATCATCTTGAATGCCATAATAGGGTTTATCCAGGAATACAGGGCTGAAAAGGCGATGGCGGCCCTGAAGATGATGGCAGCACCGTTTGCCACGGTGCTAAGGGATGGGCACCATAAGACCCTTCCTGCCTCTGAACTGGTTCCCGGTGATATCGTGCTTCTTGAGGCCGGGAGGATTGTCCCTGCCGACCTAAGGCTCCTTGAATCGTCCCAGTTGAAGGTGGAAGAGGCGGCGCTTACCGGGGAATCTGTTCCGGCAGAAAAGATGACAGTTCAGCTCCATGAGGAAATGATACCCCTTGGAGACAGGCGGAACATGGCCTACAAGGGGACAGTGGTAAGCTACGGACGCGGTAAGGGTGTTGTTGTAGGCACAGGGATGGAGACGGAACTTGGCCGCATCGCCACGATGCTTCAGACGGAGGAAGAGGTAAAGACACCCTTGCAGAAGAGGCTCGCCAGATTCGGCCAGAGGCTTGCCATTGCTGTCATTGCCCTGTGCGTCATCATCTTTGCTGTTGGGATCATGAGGGGGGAGACGCCAATCCTGATGCTGCTTACCGCCATTTCTCTGGCTGTCGCGGCCATACCGGAGGCGCTTCCGGCGGTAGTAACCATATCCCTGGCCCTGGGCGCCAGGAAGATGGTCGGGCAGAACGCCCTTATCAGGAAGCTTCCGGCTGTGGAAACTCTTGGTTCTGTGACATACATCTGCACCGACAAGACGGGAACCCTTACCCTGAACAAGATGACGGTTGAGGAGATATATGTTGATGGACTCCTCACCCCTGCTCTCTCCCTCACGGAAAGAGTGGAGGAGGGCGCCGCGCCCTTTACGGGTATGATAGATGAGACACAAGAACGCAGGTTAAAGCCTGCGGCTACCGCCACAACCGCCGATTCGCCCATCAACTGCCTCATGATGGCTATGGCATTAAGCAACGATGCCGCAAGGGATGCGAATGGGAACCTGATCGGCGACCCGACTGAGACGGCGCTTTTAGTCGCTGCGGAAAAGGCTGGATTTGATAAAAAGGTTTGGGAAGAGAGCCATCCGAGGGTCGCTGAAATTCCCTTTGATTCTGACAGGAAGATGATGACCACATTCCATAAGGACCTCTCCGGAGGATACACATCATTTACAAAGGGAGGGGTGGAGGTACTCCTGGGTAGAAGCAGGGACATGGCCTGTTCCTTAGGGACAAAAGCAATCCTGGCGGAGGATATCCTGGGCGTGAGCGAGCGTATGGCGGCTGACGGCCTCAGGGTACTGGCGCTAGGCATGAGAAAGTGGGATTTGATTCCGGCGGAGACCACCTCTGAGGCGGTTGAGAATGGGCTTACCTTGCTTGGTTTTGTCGGCATCATGGACCCACCAAGGGAGGAGGCGAAGGAGTCGGTGTCCCTGTGCAAATCCGCCGGGATAAAGACTGTTATGATAACCGGGGACCATCCTATTACTGCGAGGACCATCGCTAAGCGAATCGGGATTATAGACGATGATGGGGAGGAGGTCATCACAGGAACGCATCTCGAAAGGCTTCCTATGGATGAGTTTGAGAGGAAAGTAGAGGAGATACGGGTATACGCCAGGGTCGCCCCTGAGCAGAAGCTGAAGATTGTGAAGGCACTTCAGGACAAGGGACAGTTTGTCGCCATGACCGGAGACGGCGTAAACGATGCACCGGCGCTAAAGAGGGCGGACATAGGGGTTGCCATGGGTATTACCGGTACCGATGTCTCAAAAGAGGCCGCCCACATGATACTCCTTGACGACAACTTTGCCACGATAGTAAAGGCGGTCAAGGAGGGGAGGAGGATATTCGACAACATAAGGAGTTTCATAAAGTACACCATGACAAGCAATTCAGGTGAGATATGGTCAATACTCCTCGCACCGTTTCTGGGTCTTCCCATACCGCTCCTGCCCATCCATATCCTTTGGATCAATCTTGTGACCGACGGCCTTCCAGGGCTTGCCCTTGCTGCGGAAGATGCAGACAAGGGAATCATGAAGAGGCCCCCGCGGCATCCCCAGGAAAGCATATTCGCCCATGGACTTGGCATATCTATCATCTGGGTCGGCCTCTTGATGGGGGGGGTAACCCTGTTTACCCAGGCATGGGCAATAAGAACCGGCCATTCTCACTGGCAGACAATGGCTTTTACGGTACTCTGTCTCTCGCAGATGGGGCATGTCCTTGCAATCCGCTCCGAGAAGGAATCTCTTTTCACTCTGGGGATATTCTCCAATAGGCCATTGATCGGGGCAGTTATTTTGACCTTTGCCCTGCAAATGGCGACTATATACGTCCCGTTCCTGCAGCCGATATTCAAGACGGAGTCCCTTACCTTCGGCGAGTTAGTATTTGCACTCGCCATGTCATCCGTAGTCTTTATAGCAGTGGAGATCGAGAAGTATTTCAAGCGGAGGTCGAGATGACAGGAAATGGTATAACGGACAATCTCCCCTGGCACTCACTACCATCTGACGACGTAATAAAGCGGCTTGAGACTAATCTCACTTCGGGGCTGAGCCGTATTGAGGTGGAAAGCAGGCTCAAGAAGTATGGACACAACCAACTGGAAGAAAAAAAGGGCGAATCCCCGTTTATGCTCTTTTTGCGGCAATTTAACAACTTTATCGTCTGGGTGCTTATCGCGGCGGCCATCATCTCCGGTTTTATGGGGGAATGGGTTGACGCATTGGCGATTATTGCTATCGTTATCATCAACGCAGTTATCGGGTTTGTCCAGGAATACCAGGCCGAAAAGTCACTTGCGGCCTTGCAAAAAATGGCGGCGCCTTTCTCAAAGGTGATGAGGGAGGGCGAGGTGTGCTCCATCCCTTCCCGCGACGTCGTGCCGGGCGACGTGGTATTGCTGGAGGCCGGGGATTACGTCCCGGCCGACGGCAGGCTCTGCTCTTCTTTTAGTCTTCGTACCCAGGAGGCGTCACTCACCGGGGAATCAACACCCGTCGGCAAGTCCACGGAACCACGGGAAAATCCCTCATTGCCCATCGGGGACAGAGGAAGCATGGTGTTCATGGGGACGTCGTTAACGGGTGGCAAAGGGATGTGCGTCATAGTATCGACGGGTATGAAGACCGAACTGGGAAAGATTGCCGGCCTCATTCAGGCGGCGGGCAAGGAAGAGACCCCGCTCCAGCGCAAACTTGAGGCCTTTGGGAAAAAACTGGTTTACCTGTGCCTGGGGATCGTAACCATCGTTTTCTTCCTTGAGTTGTGGAGAAAAGGCCCGTTGCTGGAGGCGTTTCTTACCTCGGTGAGCCTTGCTGTTGCGGCCATTCCGGAAGGACTGCCCGCAATTGTGACGATTGCCCTCGCGTTGGGTGTGCAGCGCATGGTAAAACGAAACGTGCTTATCAGAAAGCTTCCGTCGGTGGAAACCCTGGGTTGCGCCAACGTTATATGCTCTGATAAAACAGGTACCCTCACCCAAAACGAGATGACCGTGAGGCAAATATACGTAAACGGCAAGACCCTGGACGTCTCAGGAACCGGATACGTCCCCGAAGGAGACATTACCCATCGTTCCCAAAACCTTTCGGCTGACGATCATCGGGCTGTAAAGCTGGTATTGGGACTGGGCGCGCTTTGCAACAACGCATTTCTGAAAAAGGATAATACCACCTGGAAGGTCATCGGCGACCCCACCGAAGGCGCCATCCTGAGCGCTGCCGCCAAGACAGGCATCTGGAAGGAAGACATTTCAAAGAGATTTCCCCTCTCTTCGGAAATCCCTTTTGATTCCGACCGAAAGAAGATGTCTACCCTCAGAGATACCCCGTACGGCGCATTGTTTGTTTGTGAAAAAGGCGCTCCTGACGTTATCCTGAAGGATTGTGCAAAAATCTATAGCGAAGGAGTGGTACGCGACCTTACGGAAAAAGACGTTCAGTCCATCACGCAGGAAAACAACCGGATGGCTGGCGCTGCCCTACGCGTCCTCGGCGTGGCGTTTAAGCCGCAGGAGCAAAAGGACAACAGCCCCGTCCCTGCCGTAGTTGAAAAGGATATGATCTTCGTGGGATTATTGGCCATGATTGACCCGCCCCGTCGGGAGGTCAAGGACGCCGTTGCCGTGTGCCATGGCTCCGGCATAACAACCGTCATGATTACGGGAGATCATAAAAATACCGCCAGGGCAATCGGAGAAGAGCTTGGATTTTTCAGGGACAATGCAAAGGCCGTTGACGGAGTAGAATTGGACGCATTATCCGACGACGCACTGGCGAAAGAGGTGGAAAATATTGCCGTCTATGCGCGCGTCTCCGCCGAACACAAGATCAGGATTGTAAAGGCGTGGAAGAAGCATGGCGCCGTTGTTGCCATGACGGGCGACGGCGTAAACGACGCCCCTGCCGTAAAGGAGGCGAGCATCGGCGTCTCCATGGGCATTACCGGCACCGACGTCACAAAAGAGGCCTCTGATATGGTTATCACGGACGACAACTTTGCCTCCATCGTTGCCGCCGTTGAAGAGGGGAGGGGCATTTACGACAACATAAAGAAATCCATCCACTACCTGCTTTCGTGCAACACGGGCGAGATTTTGACAATGCTCCTCGCCTCCCTATTCAATCTCCCCTTGCCCTTGTTTCCCATACAAATACTCTGGATTAATATTGCGACGGACGGCTTTCCGGCGCTGGCGCTGGGCGTAGACCCGGCAGACCCGGACATCATGAAACGTCCGGCGCAGCGGTCATCGGAACAGATCGTTGACCGCAGGCTTGGCACGTTAATGGTGCTTCAAGGCCTTCTCATTGCCGCCAGCACCCTGTTTGCCTATTTGTGCGTCTTGTACTACACCAGCCGCGCCACCCAGGGTTGCCTCCACTGGTTTTCCCATGAAGTGATCTCCGGCGAGTTAAGCGGCGACGTCACACGGGCAAGGACGGTCGCCTTCTGCGTCATGGTCATCTCACAGTTATTCCATTCGTTTAACTGCAGAAGTGTGAGGCTATCACTATTCAAGGTCGGTGTCTTCACCAACAAAAAACTCCTCTTAGCAACGGGACTCTCGCTCGCCATGCAGATAACCATCGTTTACATACCCTATCTGGAGAACGTCTTCAAAGTCACACCCTTAGCCGCAAGGGACTGGCTAACCGTCTTCAGCTTTTCCGCGCTTATTTTTGTTGTTGTCGAGGCGGTGAAGGGAGTGAGGAGGAATGCGCCGTGAGTGACAAAAGAAAAAATATTATGAGTGAAAAAGAACCGAACCCCTGTCCGGACGGGAGCGAGAAGATTCCTCTCCCTACGGGCGAACTTGCTGCGTAGAGACGTGGCCGGTTCACGGCGCGCGGTTGCCGTCATGATGGGCGCCGAGTTCCATGAAACCTGGGGCGCTCTACAGCACTCGGCGCAAACCGGCGCAGATGCCTACGTGATGCGACACGTCATTCACGACTGGGAGGACGGCGAGGCAACCACCATCCTGCGTAACTGCCGTGATGCCATGAACCCCGAAGGCTAGGTGCTGGTGGTTGAAACGGTTATTCCGGCCGGGAACGAACCCTGTTTTGAAAAGTGGCTGGACCTCATGATGCTGCTCGTCGGCGGTCGTGAACGCACCGAAGAGGAGTATAAGAATCTATTCTCCTCGCCGTCCAACCCCTCGAATGACCCTATTCCGAAGCCACCAAACCCGCGCAGTGTCTTCAGAGACATGCGCCCATCGTAAACGCCCGCCAGCAATGCATCGACCGTGGCGACTTGCGTGATGCTGTTCAAAGACGGCGTCATACATCCGGTTATAAGAAACACCAATACGAGCGTAACGGAAACGTGTAGAAGGCGCAGCATTACGAATGCCATTCTTCCCTGTCAAACGAAGCAAAGCTTCCGGCACAAGCACGTTCCCAAACCGGAGCTTGGGGACGAGGCAAAATTAGACCTTTGAGACTTTTTGTGTTCACACGAAGGGATACGGGCGCCGTGTCCCTACAACAACAGCTTACCTATCCCGCATCTTCATCCGCACGGCGCTGATCTTGCTGATACTTACCACGGCGTCGTAATACTCCTTTCCGGCAAGCGTGGAGATATGCACCAGGGTATTCCCAACCATCGCGACGGTTCCCTCAATCTCCTCACCGGAAGTAAGCCGAAGCGCAACCCTCTTTCCCGTGTTTTCGAACAGGACGTCCCTCATTCTTGCGGACGCCTTAAGCTCAAATTTGGCGTCCTCAGCCAAAATGCCTGAGGCCGATACCGCCACAAACCCTACCAAAAGCAATAAAACAACCACAAATCTTTTCACTCTCATAAACTTGGCCTCCTTATTGTTTGTTATAGGTTCTATTTCTTCTCGTTCCCAAGCTCCGGCTTGGGAATGCTCCTGTACCAGAAGCTCCAGCTTCGCTTTTCCCGTAAGATTTCTTTTTGAGGTTCTTCCGGCTCGTTCGGGCTATGGATGATTATTTGATATCTTGCGGACTCTTTCGCCGACTAAGGCAAGGGTATCGGTCGAGTCCATTTTATCCACAACGATTTCAATTACAACGGTTTGCCCGCTTCTTTTTTTAGCCTCCTGTAAAGCAAGCTCAAGTTCATCTTCCGTACGAACCTTCACTCCATATCCTCCCCCGAAGACGTCAGGAAGTCGGGCATATTGCCATGTCTGGATTTCGTTGTATGGTCCGTCATGAATAAGGCGTTCAATCAGGTAGCCGTTGTTGTTAAGGACGAAGATCAATGCGTTTGTATTGAATCGTATGTGTGAACCCAATTCCTGAACGGTCATCTGCAAAGCACCATCACCGATGAGTACGACCGTCCGTTTGTCGGGTGCAGCAAGAGAGACGCCTAACCCGGCAGGCAGGCTGTAGCCGATGGAGAGGTAGTAGTCCTGCGAGAAGTGGCTCTCCTTCTGCTCGCGGTACATTTCAGCGCCGCCGAAGATAACGTCACCCGTATCGCAAACCAGCAGCATCGTATTATCGAGAAACTGGTTCAAACGTTCAAAGAAACGCTTAACGGTCATCATTTTTTGAGGGGTTGGAATGAAATTAGAGTTGTATTTATAAGGCGTCGGCGTGTGAAAATGATCCGGCTCCGGAGAGCTTTTCAGGGCGTTTGTAAGATGCTCAATAAAGTCCTTGAGGATAACCTGATTATAAAAATGGTGCTTGATTTTGACTATTTCCGAATTGGCGCTGATCATGTGGTTGGGATCGATATGGGCAGTGAAACCTCCCGTTGTCATATCGGTCATCCATGCTCCGAGGCAGAGGAGCGCATCGGCTTCTTCAATAATATCGTGAGCAGTTCCCAGGCTGAAGCCGCCCTGATAGACGCCGATATAGTGGGGGTGGTTTTCGGGAATACCCGACTTTCCGCCGATGGTCGTAGCGACAGGGTAACCGCTTTTTTCGAGCAACTGCATCAGACATTCGCCGAGTCCGAATCTGCGGATTTCCATACCGATGAAAACCGCCGGTTTCTTAGCGGCATTCAGCATTTCCGCCGCTTCCCTGACCGCTTCATTGAGGGCGTCCGGATTGCTGACCAGTGCGGATTTCTGCCTATTCGGTAAAGGCTGTCGGCAGAGTTGATCGACAACGTCCACAGGTACCTCTATGTACACGGGGCGCTTTGAGCGTAAGCAGGCGTCGAGCGCTTCATCGATCTTATCAGGCACGGATGCCCCATCGCTCAGCATCACCGCGTATTCAGTAATCTGCCGATATGCTTCGAGTTGCATAGTATAATGGCCAACAAGATGGTGCATCATCGTTTGGCTGTTTCGCATCTTGGAATGAGGCGCGCCGCTAATAACAACCATGGGAACCCGTTCCGCATAAGCCCCCGCAACGGCATTGAACGCGCTCAAGCCGCCGACGCCATAAGTAACGACCAGTGCAGATAGTCCATTCACACGGGCGTAACCATCGGCGGCATAACCTGCGCCAAGCTCACAACTCGTGTTTATCAGTTTCATGGGGCTGTCCACAAACCGGTCCATCAAATCAAGCACATAATCCCCGGGGACGCCAAAAACGTGCTTGATACCCATATCATGTAAGCTGTTAACCAGGTATTTTCCGACGGTTGTCAAAGTCATGGTTTATTTCACCTTATAAGGAGTTATACTTCCAAAACTGGTACAGTGACACATTAATTACGAAACATAGTGTATGGACATTTAGCCCGTCAATGCTGTGTCTGCCACACCTGTAATGTCTCACTATTAAATTGTCAGCGTACTAGTGAGTAGTGTGGATGAAGCGAAGCGCATCCACCAAAAAACACCACCACCACAAGGGACGCAACGAAAAAGGGAGGCTGTGAAATCGTGGTGGATACGGAGATAAAAGGCCATCGCCTTAATCCGCCCGCCCCACGACAATACGTCTCATTTCAAATTATAAGAACCCATCCGCCAATGTCAAGCCTATTAGGTAATTCCAGATGCTTTCATAAGCCAAGCGTTGTTGAAGAACGGAAAGGAGAGAAAACGGAATGGAACCGCGAATGAACGCCAATAAACGCTAATAAATGCTGAAGTGTCAACAAGAACCATTTTGTGTGCCTACGGCTCTTCTGCGGGATATTATCTCTAACTTCTTTTCCTACGGCAAAGCCCGTATCAATTTTATGCTGGAGTATGTCTTCGGCGTCTTTCCCCTGTAGAGCGAAGAGGCTCTTCGCTCTACAACATGCCCGAAGGGCAGAAAGCATATAGCCAGGGGTGAAGCCCCTGGTAAAGAAACAAAAGATAACCAGCCCCGAAGGGGCGACAGAAAAGAGTGCATAACATGGCCAACCTCTCCTGGAATCCACCCTTTATCTTATTCGTAGCGGCTTTAAAAACCTCTCTGTCTGCGGCATCCGTGTAGTTGTTGGGTTTCGCTTCACCCAACCTACCCAACTGGACTTACGTTTCACCATTGGCAATTCCCTGAAGATGCTCAAGTTTTGTCAGCCAGTTATTAAAGTGTGCGCATTGACTTCGTATGGGTTGAATGCCGATAGCCTCGGAGATGGTTTTGCCATTGGCCACCTTGCGGTATCCGCTCTTTAATGCCTCAAGCTGCTTAGCAGGCGCTTTTGCAGGATCATCGTTTATTTCTTCCGGGCTGTTATACTCTTCAAGTATTTCCCGTATCTGCGATACATTTATCCCTATCTTTTCTGCCAGGATATCGGCGTCGCTGAAAAGTAACGCTTCAAACTCATGCATTTCGATATAGGGGATAAATCGGCTTTTTGCATTATAGCCGGCGAAGAGCTTCACGATCTCAGCGCTTGTTGCCGCCTCAAGTATCCCGGCTTTTTGGATGGCGGTAAGAGAACTTCCACTTCGTATTTTCCGGCTAACCTCAGACATTCCCGGCCACTTAGGGTCAATCTTGGAATAGTCGATCATTGTCGATACGTAGGTGTCTTTGCGCTGTTTGAGAAAATGACTGATGTCGTTCCTGACCCTATCAAAACGGACGTTCCCACCCTTATGGCCAGGTTTACCGATTAAAGCCGGATACAAATATATCCCCTTGCATTCCGTATGCGGGGACAGTATGTCACGTACAAAGGTCTGTTCCGTTTGCCCTTCCACAACAATATAGACTTCTACGCTACTCATGCGCAGGTACTCCGGCGACAATGTTTTTACGCCAGAGGTCGCCTAATGAATAATCTTCAAGCCAGGAAGAAAGCTCGTATTTATTCAGTCGTTCAAAGACCGATGCGCCCATTTTTCGGTTCACAACAATAACATCTTTCGGTTCAAAACAGTCCACAAGTGCAGGGGACTGGGTGGAAACGATAATCTGTGTTTTTCTTGACGTGGCCTGAATCAGTTCAGCCAAAATTACGATAGCGTATGGATGCAAACCCAGCTCCGGCTCATCAATAATGATGGTTGAAGGCGGACGTGGTTGCAGGAGCGCTGTCGTCAAACAGATAAATCGAAGTGTACCGTCAGACAGATGGTGCGGTTTCAGCGGATAGTCGGAACCCTTCTGTCTCCAACGCAGACGCACCTTTTCATTTTTGTTTGGTTCAAGGACAAAATCATCAAAGAAAGGGGTAACCAAACGAATCGTATCCACAATTTGTTTATAAACATCTTGCTTTTTCTTCTTTACATTATATAAAAAGGGGGCGATATTCGCCGCATCAAACCGTAAATAATCGCAATCGTCAATCGTCTCATAACGACGCATCGGGGCTAATTTGCCGGTATCGTGAAAATGATAGATTTTCCATGAAGAAATGGCGTCGTAGATATATGATGCAACGTTGTGAGGCCCATAAGCACCCGGTTTGTCTTTATCTTTAAGCAATTCCGGCGTAGTTTGTCCGCTTCCCATTTCCCACCAACCGGACTGGCCGCCATCATAGTACCTCGCCTCATCAATAATGATAAAGGTGCTGTCTGCGGTGGGGGCAAGTTTAAAACGGTAGCCGTTTCGGCCAAATCTTGTTACAACTTCGATATGTTCTGTCACCTTCGGGCCGTTAAAGAGGAAATCGTCACTGCCGCCGCCGTCGGCAATATAGGTCTTCAAACTTGAGCAGGCAAGACCAGGCAATGGCAATTCCAACATAGCGCGCAACATACGAAAAAAATCGATAAAGTTGCTTTTCCCGGCGCCGTTGCCGCCTATAAGGACGTTCAAGTCTGAAAGCGCAAAGTCTTCAAGGACTCGAATTGATTTAAAACCCTTGATTGTTATTTTATCTAATGATTGTGCCATACTTATGTTTCCTCTACGTTACACAATGGTTTGTGGAATTCCTCTATGATGGGGCAGGGGGATTCTCTTTGAGAGCAGAAATAACTCGAAGCCTGGAAAATGCTTGAAAACCGTGCAGAATCCCCGTCGTCCACTGCATGCTTTGTTAGCCACTTTTTTGCTTTAACAGACTCAAATGGTTGGCAATAGCCATACCGCCACGACTTGTGAGGGACAGATGAGCCGAGCGGGTTTCATTACCTTCATAAATGATAATGTTTTCGTGCTTGGGCAATTGCCAATTTTTAACGCCACGAGTAGCAATGATGGTAACTTTACCGTCTTTTGCTTTCGGAATCAAGACTTCATAAACAAAGTTTTGCATGGCTTTAACAGACGGTAATACTTTGAGCGATGACCCAGAACCAAAAGACTTTGAATGATAAGGAAGTAACTCTAAACAGGCCAAATTTTTTGCCAAAATGCTCATTGCTTCTTGATAAGTTGTACCCAATTGTTTTGCCAGATTCTCAATAACATCATTAAATTTTTTGTGCCAATAAACAAAACCAGGATGCCAAGCAAACTGCGGATTCAGGAAAATAAACGGATATTCAACATTTTCATTTTCCTGCCGTAAGTTTTGAATTTGGGAATTTCTAAACTCTGGCTGTTGCTCTGCAAAATAATCACCTGCAGAAAGTCCAGGGTTTAGCATGAGAACAAAAATTGTTGCTTTTTCCAGATTGCCAACAAAAGGAATAGGCAATAATCCAGTGTGCATATTAATGTCGGAAGATAAGCCAAACTCCTTACTTGAAACATATTCATCAAACGACTGAAAGACTTTGAAATTACCGCTGGTTATGTACGACACATCATCGGGAAACAAATAAGGCGGGGATTCTAAATTGCAATTTCTCCAACCTGAAACTAAATTGTGGAATAAGGTCATTTGTTTTTGCTCTAAATCTTGATATGGGCGGGGTGGTTAACAATGATTATACAGTTTGCACAAAACGACAAACACAACTATCTCATTACATATAAGAAGTTGCTGTATCCTCTTGTCACGTATTATAACTTATTTCACATTAGGCATTTTCTGGCCGTTCGCCAAATGGCAAATTCAATCGTGTTTTAATATGAGGCTTATTTTCATTAAACTTGCCGTATTTTACGGAGATGGAACGGTACAATCAAGATAAATCCTGTTCTGGAAAATCCAATATCCAATATCAAAGGATACCGGGTATTGTTGATTTGGAAAATACTGGGAACCGCGAATGAACGCCAATAAACGCTAATAAAGGCGAAGCAAAGAAAACATTGGTGTCAATTTGCGTTCATTCGCGGTTGATGAAATAAGGTTGGGTTGAGCAAGGTGAAACTCAACGATGGCTGCTTTTCTTTATTTCTCTCCGTATTCTCTGCGTCCTCTGCGGTAAACTGTTCCCATGTATTCCACAGTCTTTTATTTCGCAAATGATCATCAATTATGTTAAAATATGTTTAATGGCTGGTTTATTCCTCCATGTCGATAATCTCCGAAAGTTTCATTATTATGCCCTACACATCTTTCCATCAAACGCACAGGGGAATGGATTTCTACGAAATCTCACTGGTCATTTTCCTCATCCTCTTTTTTTGCCCGCCTCTTGGCGCTCAGCCGGGTTGTGAGCGGGAGTCATTATCGGCGGGGTGGATTCAGACGGTTACAATACCGCAATTACCATTCATTCCAAACAAAGGCCAAGTCAATGACCGTGTGGCTTTTTATGCCAAAACTTCTTACGGAACGACCTTGATTACCAAAGCTGGCGAGATTGTTTATGCCGTAGCGCGTAGGCCGGGGGACGGGAACGGTGCGTTGGTTCAAACACCATACAATGTTGATGTTGCATCAGATATCGCGCATCGATCCGGCGTAACAAAAAGCCTTAATTTCAGGCCTTCGCAGGCTAGCAGCGCGGAAGCAGGGGCGCTGAAGGAGGGGTTTATCGGGGGTTGGGTTCGAGGGGTGAAAGGTGAGGGAGAGACGGCGACAAAGGTTCACTACTTCACCGGCAATGACCCGTCCGGGTGGAAGACGCATATTTCTACCTTTGAAGAGGTGGATATAGGTGAGATATATGAGGGCATCAGTCTGCGATTGAGGGCGCGAGGGAATACGGTTGAAAAGTATTTTTCCATCAAGCCGGGCGCAGACCCGGAGGCGATAAGGGTAAAACTAGGCGGGGTAAATTCGCTCACGATAGGCAAATATGGCCGGTTGGAAGCGGAGACAGACGACGGCACGGTTATCTTCTCACGACCCTTCGCATATCAGGAAATTGACGGCAAAAAGGTTGAGGTGACTGTAGATTATCGGATTATTGGGGGGCAGGAACCGTTGTGCAAAAAGGAAGGCGCGACACTACCGGTCATCCCTTGCCTCTTTTCCCTTCTGCCGCCCCATTATTCTGGGCAAACAGGGCAGGACTGCTTGCTAGTGCCAATCGGATATGGCCTTAATGTTTCGTCATATAACAAGTCGAAGGAACTCGTCATCGGCCCCCTGGTTGCCTCTACCTATGTTGGCGGGAAAAGCGCCGACGCTGTCTTTTCACTGGCAACAGACGCAAGCGGCAACGTGTATGCAGCCGGGCACACGCGGTCACTCGATTTCCCCGCAACCACGGATGCGTACGATGCATCTTATAATGGTGGCAGCGACGCCTTTATCGTGAAGTTAAATGCAACCATGACAAACATCATCGCTTGCACCTATCTGGGCGGTTCAGCCGAAGAATCGCTCCAATCAATGGCGGTCGATGCAGAAGGGAACGTCTACGTGGCCGGTTATACGTGGTCAACCGACTTTCCCACTTCGGTGGGCGCTCTGTGCCGGACGTTTCGCGGGGGGAATATAGACGCCTTTATTTCCCGGTTCGATGCAACGCTGTCAGCACTCATCGCCTCGACCTATCTCGGCGGCAGCTCTGAGGATTACGGTTATTCATTGGCTTTAGACGCCGGCGGCAACGTTTATCTTGCAGGCAGGACGTTGTCAGCAAACTTCCCCACAACGGGAGGCGCTTACGATGTTTCCCGGCGTGGTTACGGCGACATTTTTACGTCAAAGATAAACGGGTATTTATCAAACATCATTGCCTCCACGCTGTTGGGCGGGGCTTCTGACGACATTGCCAGGTGCGTGACGGTTGACGCGCAGGGGAACGTCTACGTGGCCGGAGAAACAGCATCGCCAGATTTCCCCGTAACTGGCGGTTCTTACAGCACCTCACACAACGGAGAGGTCGATGGGTTTGTGTCGAAATTAAAGGGGGATTTAACGGGTCTGCTTGCTTCCACTTTCTTAGGCGGGTCTTCTGAGGACGGGATATCGGCCATGCTGACGCACCCGGACGGCGGCGTATACGTGAGCGGCAGGACGGCGTCGGCGGACTTCCCTACCACCGTGCGTGCCTATGACACGGTTCACGGCGGGGGCGGTTATGACGCCTTTGTGTCCAGGCTCAGCGGCGATTTGGCAAGCCTTCCGGCATCCACCTTTTTGGGCGGCGTCTCCCTTGACCGGTGCTATGCCATTACCGCCGATGCACAGGGGGACATTTGTGTGGCGGGAGAAACTGCATCGTCAAACTTTCCTACCACCCCGGACGCCTACGACATATCTTACAACGGCGGCGATTGCGACGCCTTTCTATCAAACTTCAACAGTACGTTGACCGGCCTGCTGTCTTCTACGTTTTTGGGGGGAACGGGTTACGATTATGCCTCGTGCATTACAACGGACAAGGATGGATACCTCTGCGTGGCAGGCTATACAAAGTCCCCGGATTTTCCGGTAACGGCCAATGCGTGCAACACTGTTTATAAGAGTGACGATGCCTTTGTTTCAAAGGTTTTGAGCAAGGCAGCATCAACCCCTCCCGGAGAAAAGGTTAAACACAATCACTAACATCTGAGAACCACAGGTTTCACTGATTTTGAATGACGCGCAAGGCTGGCATACCGATCAATTAAAAAAGCCTGGAACCACAGATTTCACAGATTTTGGATTGATAAAAACAAAATCCGCGGCCAAATAACCCTTGTTTCTAAGCTGGCGACTGGAAACGGGGTGAAAAGGAAAAGCACGGTATGTTTACAAAAACAGGCGAAATAATTTACTATAGATAGATGTGGGTGAATGTGGATAGGTTAGAAAAACAAACTAGCCGCGGATTTACGCGGATTGGGTTGCCCCCCCGCTAGGGCGTGGCGTAGGGACACGGCGCCCGTGTCCCTACGTACGAAACACAAACAAACCGCCTACGGCCCAATTTAACGTATAGGATTTGTAGCGCGGGGGTTCATCCCCCCGCTTGGCGTGGAAGCAAGGGTGCATGGGAGCGGAGGAAAATCGCCCTTTGCACCTCCGTGCCCTTACTCCCATGCTTTTTGCAATTCCACGCCGGGACCGTTGGAAAGAGGAACCGGCGATGAAGTATTTACACCGCTACTTCAGGGTATACTTTTTCCCAAATAACTCAATAGCAAACCACTTTTCTTCCGAGGCTATAAGCATCCTACCCTTTCCGGCAATAAGCAGGAACAGTATGAGAAGGGGAAATAACACGGGAAGCGCAATGAGAAAAATAGAAAGAGTTACCATAACGATAATCATCAAGGCAATGAGCACAACGGCCAGGAGCGGGAAAACCAGCGCGGCAACGATGATAAGGATGCTCAATGCAAACGTCAGCACGGGTGGTAATATCAGGATTGACAAAAAGCCCCACACCACTTTGCGAAAATAGCCGGTAATCTTTTTCCCACGAAGTATTACGCCATCACCGCTATCGTCGGCGTCGCTTATATCGGTTACGGACGGCACGTCCGCCATTCCTTCAAGTGGGATTTCTGAAACAGGCGACTCTTGTTTGGTCTCTGCATTTACAACGGACTCTTCAACAACCGCGGGGGAAAACGCCTTGTCCTCCTCTCCATTCACCACCTCTTTATCCTGAAGATTATCCTGTGATTCCTTTTTTTTTCTTTTCCAAAATGCCATAGTAGTGCGTATCACCTTTATTGAAATTTATTTTATGATATAATTACACCATCTCACACAAGCCGGCAATAGCCTGGGCAGCAATTGCCTCACCACGGCCGACCCCATCGACGCCTTCCATGGTTGTTGCCTTTATATTGACCCGACCCGCGTCAATCTTAAGGCATTCTGCGATATTCTTTTTCATTTCCAGTTTTTTCAAGCCGAGCTTCGGCCTTTGGGCCAGGATTACCACGTCCACGTTGTTAACCAGGAGGCGCTTTTCCTTAATAGCGTCGGCAACCTTCTCTAGCAGCAACCGGCTTGACACACCCTTCCACTTTTGATCGGTATCGGGAAAGTGGTCACCGATGTCGCCCAGCGCGGCTGCGCCCAGCAAGGCGTCACACACGGCGTGGATTACCACGTCGGCGTCGGAGTGTCCAAGCAGCCCCAAAGGGTAGTCGAACTCAACCCCGCCCAAAATCAGTTTGCGGTTCTCAACAAGCCTATGAATATCATATCCTATTCCAACAAGCATAGCGCGTTATTTATTACCGGCGAGTTCGTTCAACTCAGCCAACCGGCGTTTTGCCTTATAGTGTTGTTTTTCATCCGGACTATCCATGGCCGCCACGGCAACCGTTCGGGCTGTTTTCATACGTTTCATCCTTAGCTTAAACCGCTTTTTCTCATAAGGTTCTTTACGGTTTCCAGCAACGTGTTCACCTCGGAAACCTGCCGCACCGTCTCTTCGCGCTCCGTCCAGCGCAGATCCCGGTATGATGATATGTTATTGCCGATGTCCTCAATTACTCGATCAATGGATTTAATAATTTCAAACTTCATAAACTCAACAAACCGGTCGCAGATAGCGTCCGTCCGCCTTACAAACTCGGCGCGGAACGTCTTCCGTTTTTTCGGTAAAATGGCAAGCCCGATGGCCGCCAGCGCTACGGATACGCCGATGGTAACGGGCGGCGGCACGAACCCCGACAACATCATCGTAACGCCCACGCCAAGACCAATGGCAAAGGTTTCGTTCACCACAAAACTGATAAAGCCGGTCTGTATCGTGTTATTCAACCGATCCGATTCGCGGTCGATATCCAACTCCCGGAACTCTTTCGAACGGGACTTTAAGGCAATCTCGATCTCGTGTTTCCTGTCGTCGTAATGGCGTTCGCTGTGTCCCCCAAAGATACTGCCCGACCTGCGGTCATACCCAACCTCATTTTCAAGGTGATCCCGCGCCAGATCCCAGAGCGACCGGTTATTCCTGGCAACGTAATCCACCACGTCATCAATAATGCGGTCAAGGTCCGTTTGAGGGTTTAAAAGCCCATAAACCTCCCGTTTAAACTTGTCTTCTATCTTTTCGCGTCCTATCTTGGAAAGCAACACGGATTTTATCGTTACGGAGGAAGTTAAAAAATTATCGAGCTTTTCTTTTAACCGGGAAAACACAATCTTTATTTCATCTTTGTACTTTAGCGTGTACTCCTGCATGTCCATCTTTTTATTCTTCAGCCGTGTATCAAACCGTTCAATACTCTTGATGTCGTTATTGCACTTGCTGACCTTTTCATTAAGATCCTGCTGAAACTCCGTATACACGCTATAGAGATATTTTAAAGGGCTGACCAGCTTGAAATCGATCTTGGTATCAAGATCCAGCTTGTCAAAGATAAATGCCTCCACCTCCCTGATTCTGCTCTTTTCAAGCAGCGCCTCATCATTCTCCACCTTCGCGTGGTAGGCGTCCTTGGCCGACATTAATAGTATCTTGGGTTCAAAGCCGAGCAGCCGGTAGCAATTCTTTTCCACAAAAGTCACAATCTCTTTAAGCTCTTCCGGGCTCTTCAAGTCTATCTTGTTGAGGATGAACAGCACCTTTCTCCCCCACTTGCCCTTCAGGAATTGCAGGAACTGCCGTTCACTCTCGGTAAACGGATGGTCGGCAGAAGTCACAAAAAGCACCAGCTCCGCCCTATGCACAAAGCTTTCCGTGAGCGCCGCATGCTCAACGATAATGGAGTTGGTTCCCGGGGTATCGACCAAGGTAACGTCTTTCAATGTATCCATGGGATAGGTAGCCTGGCAGAGGTGGTCGCCCACCTCTTTGACGCCCACCTTCTCGCCATACGTCAGGAGCGTAATGCGATTGGTTGTCGGCGTTGGGCCTTGCTGCAGGATGTGTTCGCCGCACAGCGCGTTAATAAAGCTGGATTTGCCCGAATTGTATTCGCCGGCCACCAGAAGATAAAACGGTTCTTCCAGTTGCGCTTGCATCTCCGCAACCTTCTTCTCCATATCGGCGCCGCCAATACGCTCAAAAAACTTCTTCGAGTTATCAAGGAGACTCACAACTTCCGGAAAAATGTCTCTGTGTTTTGCCTGTGTCGTTATATTTAGCATAGGAAATTTGTTTTATCGATAAATTTAATAATACTACTGTTGCCATAATGTAATAATGTAAGATGCGATAGTACCAATTTTTAAAAGGCAAGTCAATTTTTCTTTTTAAGAGCAAAACGCAATCGCCTCAATCTCTACCCCCACCTCCTTGGGCAGCCTTGCCGCCTGCACTGCTGCCCTTGCCGGAGGTTTTTGGGAAAAATACTCGCGATAAACGTCATTAATAGCCGTATAGTCGTTGAGGTCTTTCATAAAAACCGTCGTTTTCACCACCTTATCAAGGGACGACCCGGCGGCCGCCAGGATATGTTTAAGATTTTCCAGCACCTGGCGCGTTTGCAATTTTATATCACCGAGCAAGAGTTCCCCCGACGCCGGTATGATAGGTATCTGCCCCGATACAAAAACAAAACCGCCTACTTTAATCGCCTGTGAATACGGCCCAATCGCCGCGGGCGCATCCTTTGTTGAAATAATGATCTTTTCCATGATAGCTCCTTAATATTTGGTTTATGAAATTAGGGTACTAAAAAAATTGAATTAAGTCGCCAACGGCGATGGCATTGTAGCGCCGGCCTTCATGGCCGGCAATGTCATTAGGCAAGCATACCCAGCGGGGGAAGAATCCCCATACGTGTTAAATTTGGGAATTAATAATCACCGTCAAACCCTTATTTGTGTTGCATCCTACATGTCTCCCGCTGGCGGGGGTGCAGGGCATAGGTGTTAAGTTAAGAAGCCGATAAATACCACCAAACCCTTGTTATGCTAGCCCTGAAGGGGCGAAATAGCATAGCCCAGGGCAACGCCTGGGTAACGAGCTAACACCATCAAGCCCTGAAAGGGCGTAATACAGAATGAACGGTTGTTTTGGCCTCAATGTCGCCCCTTCAGGGCTTGTTTTACTCATCATGCTCAACCCAGGGCGTTGCCCTGGGCTGTTGTATTGCGCCCCTTTGGGGCTATTTTGCTAATACGGTTAGGCCGCGTTTGCC
>JACVXV010000159.1 GCA_015661205.1 Candidatus Brocadiaceae bacterium | reverse complement strand
GTTACCTCCGCGTGTGTGTGATTCGGTGCTGGACTGGTGGCTAACCTTTGCCCAGACCAGACTTGCACTGGTAAGAACTAATACACTTTCTCGGCGCTCCCACATTCATCTCTCCACCACCGCTGGTGGGCTTTCACTCTACAACGATTCCTGGATTGACAAAGTTTACTTCTATCACCAATCACTCAAAGATACCTGGAGATATAAGGTCATTGACCTTTTACGCAAGGAATTTAAGTCTGACTCTCTCAAACTACCACACCATCTCAAGCACATTACCACTTCCACACTCTTTAATTCCTGGACTTCTCAATTCTACAACACACCATGGGTTGTCCACCTTAACAGACAGTCGAACAACATGAAAGCCAATGTTACCTATCTCGGCAAATACCTCAAACGCCCCCCTATCGGGGAGACTCGCATTAAACACTACGATGGGAAAACCGTTACCTACGAATACCTTGACCACTATACCGGCATAACCGAAACCATGTCATTACCCGTTCTGGAGTTTATTTCCAGACTTATTCAACATATCCCTGATACCCACTTTCGAATGATTCGATACTATGGGTTCTTATCGACCAGGCGGCGAGGAACTCTCTTACCCAAAGTCTATAAACTCCTCAACATGAAAAACGTTATCACCAAAAAGGTCTACATTTCCTGGCGCAATATGATTCAGGCAACCTACTATTACAATCCCTTACAATGCTCACGGTATCGTTCTACCATGATACTGGTCTCCACTATTCTCAATCGTCAGTATTCTCTTACCGATCGACACGAGGAAATAGCTCATGGGCATTTTCCACTTCTTAACTGATAATGAACGCTTTACTTCTTACCCATTGCACGTATTCCTCAAAAGAGATGACTGCTCCCACCAAGAACGGTGCGCCTTCTTGAAGCAAAAAGCACCTATATCCCCGTCTCCATCTCGCTAAATCACTCTGAAAAGCATGGCGAAATGTCCTTTTGCCCTTTGGTGCTTACGCTTTTCTACTCAATTCCAGGGGGGCGGCTCCCCAACTATGCCCTAACGGCCTTTCTGGGCTAACTTTGAATTTCCTGTACATTAAATTAGGCATTCGGCGACATTCAACAGCATAGTGGCAAGGCGCGCCTTGCCACTACAAAGTGTTCACACGTAAGGACACGGGCACCGTGTCCCTACACCTACTCGTTCCCACGCTCTGCGTGGGAATGAATCGACAGGACGCTCCGCGTCCAGTTACTCAGGCGGGTTCTGATTGCAGATGTTAACCCACGGTGAGTTACCACAAGGTGTTACTGCATGGGGACGCAGAGCGTCCCAAGGGAGCATTCCCACGCAGAGCGTGGGAACGAGTCGGAAAGCCCCGCGCTACAAGAATGCTTTGAAGTTTCTACACGGAGATTATACCTTCTGCGACTTTACGTAGTAAACAAAAATGTTTGCAGCACTTGTACCGCCCATGCGTGGTTCTTAAAACTTTCAAAATAACATCTTCACGGGGTAACACCTTGCATACAAACCTCTTTACCGACACAAACACCTGTTTGTCTCCAGAAAATAACCTGTTTCTTGAAAAAAGCATACCGATGTGATAGCATAGCAGCACATCCGGTATGTAGCTCAGCAACCATCTTTATATAAGGCGAATGGTATTTACATGATAAAAAGCTCACTTGTTCGTGACTGTTCAAAGTTACTGTCTTTTGCAAAACCCTATTGGAAACTTATGGCATTGGCGATTGCCAGTATGATCGTTTATACGGCGGTTAGCGGCATCCAGATATCAATGATTAAACCCATTATCGATAAATTCCTTGCAGGTGAGACAAAAACCACAGCGCAATTGCCCATAATAGATATAAATCAGACCACGCAAGACCGGCCTGAGACCTTTTCCATCGAACGCCTCAAAAAGCAAGCCCTTCAAAAAGTACAATTTATAGGAAAACTGAAAGAACGGGCGACGAGGTCATTTACCAGCATAGGCATTGTGATGTTGCTCATGTCGCCTGTTATCTTCGTGTCAGCTTATTTTCAGCAGTACCTGAGGAGCCGCGTCATGTGGTCGGTCGTTGTGGATATCAGGAACAAGGTGTGTGACCACCTGATACCCCAGCCGCTCATCTTTTTTGAAAACAGAAAGAGCGGAGACCTGATATCGCGGCTTACCAACGATATCGCCATTACCCAGTCGGGTATCAATATCCTTTTTGACGAAATCCTGCTGCAGCCAATGAAGCTGATCTGCGGCCTGTGTCTTGCATTTTACTTTAGCTGGAAGCTGTCCTTATTGACCTTAATTGCCCTTCCCATCATCATCCTTCCGGTATTTACCATGGGTAAAAAGATCAAGAAACACGGGAAAGGGGGACTAAAACATCTTTCAGACCTTACCGACGCCCTGCGCGAGATGTTTGCCGGCATAAGGATTGTAAAGGCGTTTAAGATGGAGTCAGAAGAAAGCCGTGAAATACATGAGATTAGCGAACGGTTCTTTCAAAGAAACATTAAAATGGTCAAGGCAAAGTCCCTGAACACCAGCAGCGCCGAGTTCATTTACACGATCATCCTTGCCCTGATCATTATTTTTGGCGGGTTTGTGCTTACGGCGAAGAAAATAACGCCCGGAGAACTTTGTGGCTTTATCACGGCCATAGGCTTTATGGTAATCATTGCCGTAAAAAAACTGGCCAAAAGCTATGCAAACCTGCAGGAGTCCCTCGCGGGCGTGAACAGGGTTTTTGAGTTGTTCACGATAAAATCGACTATTACGGACGCGCCGAATGCCATTACCCTGGAAAAGATTGAAAAAGGAATTCGCTTTAACAACGTAAGCTTCTCGTATGACGGCAGCAAAGACTTTATATTAAAGGACATCAATCTCACCATTCATAAAGGGGAAGTGGTTGCTATCGTAGGTGAAAGCGGGGCGGGCAAATCCAGCCTCATCAACCTGATCCTCCGTTTCTACGACCCGGTGATCGGCAGCGTAGAGATTGATGGAACAGACATCAGAAACATCAAGAGTGAGTCACTCCTTGAACAAGCGGCAATCGTTACCCAGCAGACCTTCCTCTTCAACCGCAGCCTTAAGGAAAACATCCTCTATGGCCGGAAAAACGCCACCATTGAGGAAGTATGGGCAGCGGCAAGGGCAGCCAATATCCACGACTTTATTATGGAACTACCCAAGGGCTACGATACGGTCGTGGGCGAGTTGGGCGTAAAGTTATCGGGGGGACAGCGGCAGCGGATTGCCATCGCCCGCGCCATATTGAAAAACTCCCCTCTCTTACTCCTGGATGAAGCAACCTCGTCTCTCGATTATGAATCTGAAAAACTGGTGCAAGATGCCCTCAACAACCTCATTGCAGGAAGAACAACCATCATCGTCGCCCATCGTCTGTCCACGATACAGCACTGTGACAGAATCATAGTCGTAAAAAACGGACGCATTGTAGAAACCGGCAATCACAAGTCGCTCATGCAGGGGGAAGGCGAATATAAGCGCACCTACCAGTTGCACCTTGACGTTATTAAATCATGATGAGGAATCGAATATTATAGACGCGTTCAAGTTATCAATACATATTATCGTAAATTTCGGTAACCACTCAGGTAAATAGGTTGAAGGAAAAATCATATATGATTACGCAAAATTTCCGGCGTGCGAATGCCTTTAACCTTCAGCCTTCAGTCTAAACACCTGAAAAGTTTTACTCTTGAGAAAGCCAATTGGGGAAAGGTGGTAGTAATTATGATGTCAAACATCGAAACTGAATCACTCATCGACAAGGAGAATAGCCGCCGCAAATCCGTCCGTTACGCACACGGCAATATGTTCGTTACCGTCAAGCGCCATAGCTTTATAAAAATGTTCCAAAAGCCTCATATCGTCAACTGGATGGACTTCAATCAGCATGGCATGGCCTTTGTATCAGACCACCGATACAAAACGGGATGTGAACTACTCATAGAACTTTCGATTGACGATTCAAGCAAAAAATCACTTTCCGAGGTTGTAGGCGTCGTAACCAACATAAAAGAAGACACCGGCAATTACCGTTGCGGCGTAAGGTTTAACTTTGAAGCAAACGACTACATGAAATCGGACGTTGTCAAACAGTCATTACAGAGTATCGAGCTTTGGCTAAGAGAGGTTTTTAGCCGTTTACACGAAAGGCGACAAAGGTAGCGCAGGCTTCCAGCCTGCTGTTTTTTTCGTGAAACGATTGCAGGCTGGGAAGCCTGCGCTACGCCCCCCTCTCGTTCCCAAGCTCCGCAGACTGCGCCAATAGAACCTATTACACAAACAACACCTTCTATTTCATCTTTAACGATGGATAAATGGGGGATTCGGGTCTTGGTGTTAACGTCTGACGCTGGGAATCGGGGATTAAGTCGAGTTCCTCTAAAATCACCTGCCCTATCAATGCCTCACTTGATGGCGGCCCTACAATACAATCGGTATTCATAAATCGCTTGCCGATTTTTATCGTAACCGTTCCCGCAACCGGCCTTTCATCCCTTCTTTCGTCTGCGTAAGTGACCACCACGGTGCGGAGAATTTCCAAACCCAGCGTTTCCACAATGTCCTGTGGAAGCGCTAACATGACTGCTCCGGTATCCACCAAGGCATCCAACGTGTATTTCCTTACCTCATCTTCTCTTTTTAGCTTCTTTTTTAAATACATGTACCGGTCGCCAAAGTTTTCCAGTTCAACGCTAACCCTTATTTCACCCATAACCAACCTCCTTCAATGCCATAATCGAATTTATGTATTATTTTATAACCTAAACAAATACGTAGGGCAAGGCTTTAGCCTTGCAACTCTCTGAGTGCATACCAATGATTGCAACCCGGACAAAAAGGGCGGGGAAACCCCGCCCCTACAGATTGCAACACCATGAATGCGCGCCAAGGGGGGCAACCCTAAAGGGTCGCCCTACTGTTCCGTAATGCTGTGCGACTTGAAACGTTTCGAAACATACATGGCATTATGCTGTTCCTTCACGTCATGTTGGCGCCAAACGTTACGGTTCAATCTACAAGATTGAACCGGCAAAGTTACACAAGCTTCCAACCTGCATTATTTAACGAAAAAACAGCAGGCTGGAAGCCTGCGCTACCGACCGGAATTGTTTTTTCTCAGACTACCACCTGAGCGGCGCTTGCCATGTCTCTTTCAAGTCGTAAATGTTTTCGTTTATAACCGTTTTGTTATTTAATCCATAGACCTTGAATTGAGGCTCAGGCGTTACCTTGCCCAGTAAGCCATGCGGGATGTCTTTTATGATGTCTTCAAATTGCTGCCGATGTTCCGGTTGCACCTCGACGACGAAGCGGGTGTTGGATTCGGAGAAGAGGAGGGTGTCGTTTCTGTGGATGACGCCTTCTGTGGCTACCACCTTGAGATCGATGGTAATACCATATCCCCCGGAAAATGCCATTTCTGCGGCGGCTACGGCAAGGCCACCCTCCGAGCAATCGTGGCATGACCTGACGGTCCGCCACTCCGTTGCCCGTGATAGGGCGTCCATAATCTTCTTCCCTAATGCGGTGTCCACCGTGGGAACGTTGTTCCCTTTGTAGCCGTGTACGTGATAATAATGGGAACCGCCCAATTCAGGACGGGTGAGTCCCACGAGATATATGAGGTTGCCGGGCGCTTTGGCGTCCATAGATATGGCCTTCCTCACGTCATCCATGACCGCAACAGCGGATATGAGCAGGGTGGGTGGGATTACGATGGTTTCCTTTTCAGTGATGAACTCGTTATTCAAGCTGTCTTTCCCGGAAATAAAGGGCGTTCCGTAGGCAACGGCCACGTCGTAACAGCCCTGCGCCGTCTTTACGAGGCTGCCGAGCCGGTCGGGTTTGTTGGTGTTGCCCCAGCAGAAGTTATCCAACAGCGCTACCTGCCCCAGGTTTCCGCCAACGGCGATGATCTGCCGCAGAGCCTCGTCAATGGCGGAGGCGGCCATGTTGTAGGGTTCGATATCTCCATACCGGGGATTCATGCCGTTGGATACGATGATGCCCTTTCGCGACCCCAGCACGGGGGTGATGATGCAGGCGTCGCCCGGTCCGTCATTGTTTACGCCCTGAAGGGGCTTTAGGACGCTGCCGCCCTGCACCTCGTGGTCATATTGGCGTATGACCCATTCCTTGCTGCACACGTTCCAGGCGGAAAGTATCTTTTTTAAGTCAACGCCGTAGTCCCCTTTTTCCGGCATGTTCGGTTCTTCAAAGACGGTTTTATGCCACGTTGCCTTGCGTTCCAGACGGGGGATGCCATTGTGGAGAAAATCCATGTCTATTTCGCCAACCGGTTGAGCGTTGTAGAAGAGCCGTAAGGTTTTATCGTTCGTGAACCTTCCGATAACCGTCGCCTCGACGTTTTCCGATTTACAGAGGGTAAGGAGTTCTGCCTCTTTTTCCGGCGCAACGGCGATCACCATCCGCTCCTGCGCCTCGGAAATCCATATCTCCGTGTAAGAAAGGCCTTCGTATTTCAGGGGTACCTTTTCCAAATTCACCACGGCGCCCAGGTCTTGTCCCATCTCTCCAACAGCGGAAGAGAGGCCGCCCGCGCCGCAATCGGTAATACAATGGTACAAACCCTTGTCGCGCGCCTGCAAGAGGACGTCTAGCAGCGCCTTTTCCGTTATTGCATTGCCGATCTGAACGGCGCCGCCTGACGTTTGCTCCGATTTCTCATGCAATTCTACCGAAGAAAAGGTGGCGCCGTGAATGCCGTCGCGTCCCGTTCTGCCGCCGACGACAACGATGGCGTCGCCCGGATTCGCATTCTTCTCGCACATATCCTTTGGTATCAACCCCACCGTGCCGCAAAAGACGATGGGGTTGCCGAGGTACCGCTCGTCAAAATAGAGGGCGCCGTTGGCCGTAGGGATGCCCGTGCGGTTGCCGTAGTCGCGCACACCTGCAACTACACCCCTGAAAATCCTCTTCGGATGCAGCACTCCGGGGGGTATTTTCTCCTGCAAAGTATCCGGTGGGGCAAAACAAAATACGTCGGTGTTCAGGATGGGTTTTCCGCCCAGCCCCGTACCCATGATGTCCCTGATTACCCCACCAATGCCCGTATTAGCGCCGCCGTAAGGCTCAATGGCGGAAGGATGGTTATGCGTTTCTACCTTGAAACAGATATTATTTTTTTCTTGGAAAGCTCTGATTTTGTTATTTTTGGAATTTTAGGAGTTTATGTTGGGTGTGTTTGGTTTGCTAAGATAAAAAGTAATATAACCTTTCTTTTCTGCTTACTGTTTTTACTACTTATGTATGGGATGTTTCTTTTTACCGAAACATCAGTGCATACAGAAAAAGCAGCGGTTTGGTTTTTTCTCTTTTTCGTTGTTGGTATTTTTCAGAAATTTAAGGAATAAGTTTTTTGCCTCTTTCAGCAAGATAATCGCTTAAGCCATTTTTCCATGGTCTCATTATATTAAGATGAAGTGTATTTAATTTTGCGTTTTCAAGAACAGAATATTTTGGTCGTTTTGCAAGACTGTTAAGTTGCGAAGAGGATATTGGTTGAAGGTTGACCGTTGTTTTGGTTAAGCAAAAAACCTCTTTGGCAAATTCATACCATGAACAGCCTCCTTCGCTTGTGGCATGGTATAAACCAAATGCATCGGTTGTAATAAGTTTTTGTATTTGTTTTGCAAGGTCAGGTGTGTATGTGGGAGAAGCAAATTGATCGTTTACAATTTTAACTTCTTCTTTTTCTTTTGCAATTTTTAATATGGA
>JACVXV010000284.1 GCA_015661205.1 Candidatus Brocadiaceae bacterium | reverse complement strand
GCAAAAACGCAAAGAATGCACAGGCAAGATGCCTGTGCCACCAAGGATAGGGTTTGATGAAAATTATGTGTTGAACAGCAATAAAACAGGGCATCTGGTGGCACAGGCTTCCAGCCTGTGCGAGGATTTGGTATTAACAGAAGAAACTTTTTCAATTGGAAACGTACCGCTTCATTCTGCAAGCAAAATTAGCCGAAAGACATAATCTATGATCAACAAAATTATCGAATACGCATTAAAACAAGGTTTCCTTGTCATTCTCGTGATATGCGCCATCATTGGGCTGGGATTATATTACATCCTGCACTTGCCCGTTGATGCCGTCCCTGACGTTACTACGAACCAGGTGCAGATCAACACCGAAGTGCTGGGACTCGGCCCCGTTGAAATGGAAAAGCTTGTCACCTTTCCCATTGAGTCTTCCATGAGCGGGTTGCCCGACGTGGTGGAGACACGTTCCCTTTCAAAGTCAGGGCTTTCACAGGTAACGGTCGTTTTTGATGACCACATAAACATCTACTTTGCCCGTCAACTGGTCTTAGAGCGCCTGCAAACGGCCAAAGAGCAGTTGCCGCAGGTCTTTAAGGCACAGCCCATAATGAGTCCTATCAGCACAGGTCTTGGAGAGATATTTCAATACGTGGTCACCGGCGAAGGCAAAGACAACATGGAATTGAGGACCATCCAGGATTGGCAGATACGTCCCCGACTTTATTGAGGTCAACAGTTTCGGCGGCTTTGTAAAGCAGTACCAGGTGCTGGTGGATCCCAAAAAGCTCATCACCTACGATATCACCCTCCGCCAGGTCTTCGATGCCCTGGCTGCCAATAACGCCAATGCTGGTGGACAATACATAGAACATGCCTCCGAACAGTACATGATACGGGGAGTAGGCCTTATCAACACCATACAGGATATCGAAAACATCGTTGTCCATGCTACAAAAGAAGGCACCCCTATTTATATAAAAAACGTGGCGGAGGTGGTGGTGGGGCCGGAGGTGCGTTATGGGGCGGTTTCCAAAGATGGCAAGGGAGAGGTCGTAACCGGCATTGCCATGATGCTCAAGGGAGAAAATAGCCGTACCGTAGTGGAAAGGGTAAAGAGGAAGATTGAAGAGATCAGGCAGTATTTGCCCAAAGGCGTGGATATCATACCATTTTATGACCGGGCCGGTCTGGTTAATGACGTTATTCACACGGTTATCAGTAACGTCATTTCGGGTATCATCCTCATCATAATCGTCCTTACCCTGACGGTAGGCAATTGGCGGGTATCGCTCCTTATTGCCTTCTCCGTGCCATTGACTATTTTTTTAACATTTTCTGGCATGTATCACGTCGGGATTGCCGCTACGGTAATGAGCATCGGCTCCCTGGGGTTTGGCAACATTACCGACGGCTCGGTGTGTACCGTGGAGAATATCATCCAACGCCTCACCCTCAGAAAGGGCAATGAAGGTTACCGGGAGACAATCCTGCGAGGAGCACAAGAGGTGGGGCGACCCATCTTCTTCGCCGTAGGCATCATCATTATCATCTATGTGCCGCTCCTGACCCTTCAGGGCGTTGAAGGCAAGATGTTTAAACCGGTAGCCCTTACGGTCAGTTTGGCCATGTTGAGTTCCCTGTTTGTCGCCCTCGTCATCATGCCAACCTTGTGCGCCCTTATTTTTAAAAACAGCGTAAAGAAAAACAAAGCAACCGCTGGCGAAACAGATAACCGCGTCATGCGGTTTTTAAAGGGACATTACAAGCCGCTGCTGCAAAAGGCCGTATTCCATCCACGGGCAACCCTGATTATTGCGGCCTCATTTTTCCTTGCAAGCCTTGTCCTGATTCCCTTTTTAGGTTCTGAATTTATGCCGGAATTGGATGAGGGCGCTATAGCGATTAACGTGCGACGCCTACCCAGCGTCTCTTTAAAGGAGTCCGTAGAGTGCTCTACCCTGATAGAAAAGACCCTTATGAAATACCCGGAGGTGGAGACCGTTATATCAAAAACGGGGCGGGCCGAGATTGCCACAGACCCCATGGGACATGAGATCAGCGACGTTTTCGTAATACTGAGACCAAAAAAGACGTGGCGGACGGCCCGCGACAAAGCCGGCCTCATTGCCCGCATGGAAGAGGATTTGACAAAGATTCCAGGCATGAGGTACAGTTTTTCACAACCCATTGAATTGCGTGTAAGCGAGTTGATAGCCGGCGTTCGCTCAGACGTTGCCATTAAACTTTTTGGCGAGGATTATGGGATATTGAAGGCGAAGGCGGATGAGATCGAACGGGTCATCACCCCTGTCCGGGGAGCAGCAGACGTGAAAGGGGAGCAGGTTGCCGGGCTGCCGGTGGTGCAGATAAAGATTGACCGGGGCGCCATTGCCCGTTACGGAATCAACGTATCGGATATACAGGACGTTATTACAACGGCCATCGGAGGCAGGGTTGCCACACAGGTGCTGGAAGAGCAGATGCGATTCGACCTGGTAGTCCGCTTTTCGGAAGAGGCCAGGAGCAGTATAGAGGAAATTAAAAACATCCTGATCAGCGCCCCCGGCGGTGTGCGTGTGCCGCTCAGCCAACTGACGGACATTTCCGTTGAGGAGGGGTACGTCCAGATCAACCGTGAAAACGGACATCGCCGCATCGTCGTTGAGTGTAACGTGCGGGACAGGGATATTGGCAGCTTTGTGGCGGAGGCGCAAAAGAAAATACGGGAAGTGGTGGAAATCCCCGCGGGATATTATCTGGACTGGGGCGGCCAGTTTGAAAACATGCAGCGCGCAAGCCGACGCCTTGCGCTCGTTATACCTATTTCCATGGGATTGATCTTCATCCTCCTCTACATGAGCTTCCGTTCCTTTAAAAACGCCGCCCTTATTTACGTAAACGTCCCCTTTGCGGCAACGGGAGGGATTGTGGCGTTGTTTCTGCGGGACATGCCTCTGAGCATATCGGCAGGGGTGGGATTTATTTCCCTCTTCGGACTGTGCGTACTAAACGGCACCGTGATGGTATCCTTTATCAACGAATTCCTGCAAAAGGGAAACGAAACGAGGGATGCGATTGTAGACGCAGCGACCACACGGCTGCGGCCTATAGTCATAACCGTTGTGACCGACATTATCGGGTTGTTGCCCATGACCATATCGACGGACGTTGGCGCGGAGGTGCAGAAACCGCTGGCGACGGTAATCGTCGGCGGCGTGTGCTTCTCCAGCTTCTTAACCCTTTTTGTTATCCCCGCCCTCTACCAATGGTTTCCCAAGAGACTGAAGGATGCC
>JACVXV010000283.1 GCA_015661205.1 Candidatus Brocadiaceae bacterium | reverse complement strand
GCTTGCATTTAAAATATTTCCTAAATCCTTTAGTTGTCGTAGGATAGCTCTTGCTTTTTGTTTTGTTGGCGGGATATGAGGTCAGGAGGTCTGATCTTGCACCTTCAAAGGGATGCCGGACTACACTTATCCTATCGTGACCTGCTTCTATCCACTCCCTCCTTTCACGCATCTCGCATCTTCAAAATATTCACGGTATCCCTTCCTTTTTCCATGGTGTTATCTGTGGCGTCTTTTGCGTTGACCTATTCATCTAAATTTGCTACTATGTGGTGGTTTTGATACACTACTCTTGCGTGGAAAAGGTTGTAAGTCTGGGTAACAAAAGAAGCGAAGTCAACAAACACCAAGCGCAAAAACCAATAGTCCCCAATTTTACCAATTTCAATACGGTATATCAATGAGACCTGTTTCCACCAAAAAAATTGAATTAGTCGTTATGGGGGCGATTGTTACCGCCCTCTCCATTTTGCTTCATTCCGGCTGCGCGACACTTAAAAAAACGATTGCCATCGATACACCGGAAACAAAGCCCGCCGACAGTGAACTACGCCGCAAACTGGAAGAATGGACGGCACTTCTGCATTCTCCGGACCCGACGATACGAAGTTCCGCAGCCGTTTCCCTTCTGGGGATAAACTTGCTCAATGCGCAAGAGCCGCTCGTGAAGATACTAACGGACCGTAAAGAGCGGGAGGACATTCAAATTTCTGTCATTAAAGCATTCGGTTTTACCAAAGACGACCGGGCAACGGATGTTTTGATTAATTTGCTGGATAGTGAGTCCGTTCTCATACAGGCAGCGACTGCTGAGGCGCTGGGGGGATTAAGAACAAAAAAAACGATACATACGATGTCGGATGCTATGCTGGACCCACGTCGATCTCTTACAACCAAGATACTGTTAGCAAAGGCGCTGGGTAACACCAACGACCGTGACACGGTAGAGTCTTTGATCAAAATGCTTGCCGTAGACGACCCCGGATTGAGGCAGGCGTCAAGGAAATCCCTGGAAAAGGTTACGAAACAAGCCGGTGACAATGATTCTGCGTGGTGGAAAGACTGGTGGAACCGCAATAAATCCAAAACGAGGGAGCAATGGTTGGAAGACATTGTTTTAAAACAAGAGGAAAATACCAGGCAACTGGAGGTGAAGCTCGAACAATTGAGGCTTGAGGTATCTCAAAAATCAATTAAATTGCTTGAAACCAGAACTGATAAAACCGACCCGAAGACGTTGATGGAGGCGCTTAAAAGCGAATATCCCGACGTCCGGATATTTGCGGCAAAAGAACTGGCGAAGATTAAAGAACCCTCTGTAATCGACGTGTTGATTGACGCAGCCTTAGATAAACAGGAAGAGGTTCGTATCGAAGTAGTACAACGGTTGGGTGAGATAGGCGACGAGCGGGCCGTCAAGCCACTCATTGACACCTTGGATGATGAAAGCCTGGTTGTCCGGGAAAAGGCAGCCCGGGCCTTGGGGCTATTGAGAAAGCCAGAAGCCACAGATCCCTTGATATCTACGTTACATAACAACACAAATCTATTGATAACGTGTGCCATTATCGATGCGTTAGGTCAAATTGGAGATACAAGGGCCATTGACCCCCTGATCACCTTTCTCTCCCATCAAGAATCGAAGATACGGGAATGCGCCGCGGCCTCTCTTGGGGGAATTCGTAATGCCCGCGCCGTGGAACCTTTGATTGCTGCCTTGAGCGACGAGCAGGAACGTGTCCGCTGGTACGCCGCCGACAGCTTGGGGAAGATTGGCAATCCCGTTTGTGTGGACGCTCTCATAAAATTGCTTACGGATACCAGCGCGCGCGTAAGAGAATCCGCCGTAACTGCCCTGGGGCAAATGGGAAATCAGCAAGCGATCGAATCATTAACAAAAGCGACTCAGGATGTTGACAAGCGGGTATCGGAACAAGCTTCGGAATCCCTTATTAACATAAAAAACATGAGCTTCGACGCGATGGATACCGTGGCTACCGTTTTTTATAACAGCAAGGACTATCGAAGGGCGGAGATTCTTCTTGAAAGGCAACTTACAGAATATGCAAATAAGCCGGAATTACAGGAAAAGATTTTGCAAGCCAGGATCAAACTGGCAAAAACCCTCTATGCCATAAAGGACTGGCAAAAGGCGCTTGGTCTCTACGAAGAGTTGGTAAAGCGATTTCCGAATGACGATTTGCTGAAAACAGAGATTATCCAGTGTCTAAAAGAGACGAGACAATTTGGCCGCGCCATGGAATGGTATACTGTCTGGACGAAAGAATCTCCTCAAAACAATCCGATCTATTGGCAAGGCCGATTAGATATAGTAAAGGTTGTTCTTGAGCAAGGAAGATATGATGATGCCAAGGGTTTTATCGACATCTTAAAGTCAGAAGACCCCAATCTTGGTGGCGAAAAATTTTTGTCTCAATTTCTGGCATTGCAGGAACGCTGAAGTGTTCTGCTTCAGACGGGAATGGAATTTCTCTTGTTGAAATAAGCTATACTTAAATTATTTCAAGGGAGGGAAAAATGGAACAAGTAAATGAGAGAAAAAAGTATCTACCGGAGAAACGAGCAGAGATAATGA
>JACVXV010000158.1 GCA_015661205.1 Candidatus Brocadiaceae bacterium | reverse complement strand
TGGTTATAAATCACTGGGTTGCCTGCAAACAGCCATGTATCATACACTTGGTAATTTGCCGGAACCAATACTTACCCACAGATTCTGCGGATGAGGCGAAATATTTAATCTGCTATTATACAATATGCCGTCTGAGAAATATGAAAATATCATTCATACCGTGCTTTCCGGCAAAATATGGCGAATGGAACTGGTCAATAACCGGAAGAATGGTGAGCATTTTTATGCGTACATAACCATTTCTGCCGTGCGAAGCGATGGGGGGGACATTACCCATTTTGTCGGTATTATAGAAGATATTACCGAGAGGAAAAGAACGGAAGAAAGACTTATTATTATGGCGGACCACGACCCCCTCACAAACCTGTATAACCGGCGTCGGTTCCAAAAGGAACTGGCATATTGGCTTGAACATAGCAAACGGCACACTGATGTTTCTTGACCTTGACAACTTTAAGGACATTAATGATACCCTGGGACATAATTCAGGAGATGAAATACTTATCAATTTTGCGTCTTTATTAAAAGAGCGATTGCGCGCAAGTGACATACTCGCCAGGCTCGGCGGCGATGAATTTGCGATTATCATGCCCAATACAAACGCTGAGCACGCGCAGTCATATTCAAAACAAATATTGCAATTGGTGCAGCAACATTTCTCGCTGTTTAAAGGGCAGGGGCATACGATTACTGCGAGCGTCGGCATCGCGCTATTTCCCGAACACGGCACGGAGGCGGATACGCTTCTAACCTACGCGGATTTGGCAATGTATGGCGCAAAAGAAGCAGGCAAAAACCGGTGCTGCATTTTTTCCCCCGAACAAAAACATAATGTCGAGTCCAGGCTTTTATGGGATAAACGCATTCGCTGTGCCTTAGAAGACAACCATTACGAACTTCACTTACAACCCATAGTAAACCTAAATAGCAATAAGGTGTTTGGCTATGAAGTATTATTACGTATGATCGGTGAAAACGGAGAATTGATACGACCCGCCGAATTCCTTCCCTTTGCGGAGAAGCACGGTTCTATTCTTGATGTGGACCGCTGGGTAATTCGTAATTCTTTTCAGTTATGCAACCGATACAAACTGGGGGAAAGAGGGATATCACTCGAAATCAACCTCTCCGGGAGGTCAATAACCGATGCAGGGATGCTTTCCTTTATCAAGGAAGAATTGTCAGCATCAGGCATTGATGCCAGACACATAATCTTTGAGATTACGGAGAGTACCGTAGTGGAAAATATAACCGACGCTCAATATTTTATCGATAACCTTGCACGTACAGGTCTTCGGTTTGCGCTTGACGATTTTGGAATTGGGTTTTGCTCTTTTGCTTACCTCAAGCATCTTCAGGTGGATTTCCTGAAGATTGACGGAAGTTTTATACGCAACATGCTTGACAATCCAACGGATCAATATTTTGTGAAAGCCATTGCGGACGTGTCTCGTGGTCTTGGAAAACACGTTGTTGCTGAATTTGTGGAAAACGGTCAGGTCATTCCCCTGCTGCAAGGGTTCGGGATACATTACGGCCAGGGTTACTATTTTGGCAAAGCCCGCGCTGCCTCTGAAATATTCAATTCTGCTGAAAATAATTAAAAACTGCTTGCAATTTATAGTAGCCTTCGGGTGGGAAAAAGCAATTTCCTATCATCTATCATCCATCTCATCATCATCTCATCTGGCTTTCTATTCCAACAATGAAAGGGGAAAAGTATGATAATACGGAAAGCATGGATTTATTTTCCAGCCATTTTGTTTCTCGCCGGTCTTGCACATGCCGATGTTTGGAAGCAAATTCAGCCAGGAGGCACAATCCCAACCGCTCGTTCAGGGCATACCATGGTGGAAATTAATAACAAAATCTATTTGTACGGCGATGAATCTGCAGACACATCAACACGCGTAACAGGCAACTCAATACTCTTAAACGATATATCTATTTTTGACCATGACTCATTAATTTGGACACCAGCAGAACCAGCCAACAATCCTCCACCTGCTCGGAAAAATCATAGCGCTGTTGCCCTTGGTGAAAAAATGTATATTTTATTTGGTGAAGGCGCTCAGGGAAGCCTTTTACAAGATATTTGGGTCTATGACCCTTTGAGCAAAGAGTGGCAAGAGCAAGTCGTCAACTCCGCTTCAAAGCCAGCCGCCAGAACAGGCCATTCCACAGTAGTTATGTATGGCCAGATATTTATTTATGGCGGTAAAACTGCAACAGGCGTAGCCAATGACCAGTGGAGTTATGACTTAAGAAGTAAAACATGGGTACAAAGAGAAAACAGCGGAATTCCCGTGTATGGCCACAAAGCTGTTGCTGATACTGGTACAAAGATGTATGTGCATGGCGGAAGTGACGCGGACGAGACGCTGCTTCTTGATTTGCTTTCTTATGATCTCAACACTAAAAAATGGGAAAATATTGCCGTAGAAGGCGATATTCCTTCGCCTCGCGCGTTCCATGAATCAACCTTTGAAAACAATAAAATCAAAATCAGCGGTGGAAGAGGATATGATTCTCATGGAGCACTTACCGACCTGGGCGATACCTGGGAATTTGATACCGTTGCGGTAAAATGGACACCAAAGGCCAAAGTATCTCCCCATTCTTTCTCTTCTGCTGTAGTTATTCCCAAATCATCCCTCCAGGCAGAAGGAGAGGAAAGCAAAATATTCATGTTTGTCGGCCAGAGAAATGGCCAGTTTTTGAATGAATCATGGCTCTATTATCCCAATGAATCAGCGTGCATGGCAAAGTCAATAACCGCTTCTCCCAAGCAGTTAACACTGCGGAAGGGGAACAACGGTAATGTGACCATAACGGTGAAAGGTAGGGACGATTGTCTGGTTGAAGGAGTAATGGTTACCGCAAAGATTAAGGGGAAGGGCAAACAGCTTGTAGGCGTTTCACCGGGCAGCCAGGAAACTGATGCCAACGGGCAGGCCGTGTTTACCATTAATGCAAAAGACAAAAAAGGCACGGCGGTACTCAAATTCAAGGCTAGCGGCCTGAACGAGGTTGCAACCGTACAGGTAAAGGTCAGGTAAAGGCGCTTTTTCCGGGGTTCACTGTATCAGGACTTCTCGCCCTCGCCGAATACCTCTGCCGTGAAAACATAAAATTCCATCCCATCGTCCTTCCAGGCGTTTTTCGATAGCCCTGCCTTTTGGCATAGATGGCACAGGGTCTCGTCCCTGCCCCAACCCTGCTCGGTAGCAACCTGGGGAAGGAATACGGCATTTGCAGAACCTTTGCGAATGAGGATACCTTCTTTGCCAACCACAAACTCGTCGGGACCTTTTATCATTTTAGGCTGACGGCCGTGGCGGCGGAACAGGAATAGTCCGCCTTCACGTAGATGCTGTTCATGCCGGTATAGGTCTCGACGCCGGGGTACTTCTCCTTCAGCCTGGGTGTGAGGGATAATTCAGGAGAGACAACCGGGCGAGCGCCGCCGTTTGCGGTGTGCGTCTTTAGCGTGTCTCTGGCCAGGGACAGGAGGAGGGATTTCTCCTGGTCGGTTAAAAATGATTGCTTGCCGGTCTCATCTTTTGGCGACGCCGAATCTCCCGGCTTTTCCGCCGCGGGTCTTGTAAATAAAATGGACGCATAGCTAACCGAAGACGAAAAATTGTTGAGCTGATGGCCGGACGTATCATAATTGAGGATTTCACCTTGTGCGTTGCCTGGCAGTAATTTGAGGAGAAGGGCAATGGGTAAAATACCGCACGCATTAATCTGCGTGTATTGCCGGTAAGCCTTTAATCCGTCAAAATCCTTAGCCAAAATCTTTTCAAAAAGGCCGTAGTCGTATTTGTGTATGTTTTTTTCTATGTCATTTTTAAAGGGAAGAAATCCATAGTTTTCACCATAATGAGTGAAATCCGAACTTGCCACGATTAATGTGCTGTCACTGATGAGTGGCTTGATGGCGTTGGCAATTGGGTCGAAATCGTCTTTCGTTAAAAAGCAGACACTGAGCGGTATTATTTTAAAGTCTTTGAGTGACATTTGTAAAAAGGGGAGTTGCGTTTCCAGGGAATGCTCTTCTTTGAAGGCGCTTTCGTAAGTCCCAAAAAGGTTGGAGGCCTTTAGTAATTGGCCGCAAGCATCACGATCTACGGGAATGAGGCCTAAAGGTGTTTTGAAGTTCTTAGCGCTTGACACGGAAATGCCTCTAATCCTTTTTAGTCCCAATTGGTGTTTAAGGGCAAGGATGATAACCCTGTCAAATTTGCGGTCTTTTATGGCACTGTACCCGTAAGCGGCCACTTGCCCCGAATATTGATACCCTGCATGGGGGGAAATGATGGCAATGGGCGCACCCTTTGGCGTTTGGCTGGGCACGTTTTTAAAGAAGGCCGCTATTTGGTCTTTCAGGGCAGTTTCATTGCCTGGATAAAAACGCCCTGCCACCTGGGGTTCCCAGACCTCCGGCGACGCTACCTCTTGTTCCGTTTGCGCAAATACCGCAGGGGTGATTAATACGATAATAGAGAGAATGGTGGTGGATAATAGTGTTTTCATAAGTAATTCCTTAAAAAGGTTCATCTGTGGTTGTGGACACGATGCGTGATGCTTGATACTTGATGTTCGCATTCCCGTATCGCGCATCCTGCATCCTGCATCGTATATCGTGCATCGTGCATCCTGCATCATAATTAAACAGAAACCAATTCAACGTTTTTTCTTAACAGCAAGGCCGCACAAACCCCGTTCCCCGTTACTAAATCCTTGCCGTGATAGATTTTCCCGACGCCGCAGGATGGGCTTTTACCCTTCAGGTATGCCTTTTTAACGTTGAAAAGCGCGACGAGTTTTTCCGTTTCAAGGGCGCCCTTGATAAATTGAGCGGTGACGTCGCCACCCGCCTCGTTAATAACGCTTGCCCTTCCCGCCAACACATCATCCCCGTCGCCGGCGGTTATCCATGCCCGGCTTCGCGGCGTTGGCAACCCACCAAGCTGCTCCGGGCAAACGGGGATATAATAGGCGCCTTTTAGAGAAGACAGAAGCGCTTCATTTGTCCTGGATTGTCCGTCAAATCTGCAATTGATGCCTAAAAGACATGCGCTCACTAAGATCATGTTTGGATTCGGGGATTAAGTATTTTGGTAAAATGGCTCGTGCCTCAATTTCAAAACAATACAAGGTAAAAGTCAAGTAAAATCTCAGCGGTAGATTCTCATTGACAATACAGGATTTGTTTTTATAATGTAGCAGCAATCGGCACTGCTTTTAAAGTGTATCATCTGTTGGGGTAAAAAACGGCATCAGGGAGTGGGAAAATGCGCAAGCACGAAGGAATTGTCCGGTATGCTTCTTTAATCACCATTGGAATAACGTCAGGGTTGTTTATCACCTTGCCGTTCATGTCGCTACCCTTTTCCAGTTGCACAAAAACGTCCCATATTGAAAGCCACGCCCTGCATCAGAACATTGAAGAGGTTTGCCACACCGGCGCAAAAGAAAATAAATGGCAGTATATTGTCATTCACCACAGCGCGACGGAAAAAGGAAGCGCTACAGCCTTTGACAATTACCACCGGAACAAAAGGGGATGGGAAAACGGTTTGGCCTATCACTTCGTAATTGGAAATGGAACCTATTCAAGGGATGGAGAAATAGAGCCGTCCGACCGCTGGGAAAGGCAAATTCATGGCGCACATGCCGGAAACATGGAATACAACCGCGTATCAATTGGCATTTGCCTGGTAGGAGATTTTGAAAATGACGGCGCGCCTACCCAGCACCAGTTTGAATCAACGGCAAAGCTAGTTCAGTACCTTTCCAGGAAATACAGCATCCCCATGTCAAAAATCATCATGCATAAGCAGGTAGCCCGCAAATGTACGGCGTGCCCCGGCAAAAATTTCCCCTTTGAAGAGCTGAAAACAAGGCTGCTTCAAGTTGCCTCCAAGAAGGATAAACACACCAGAGAACTCTAATCTCTCTTGTCTGCAATGCCGTTTGTACCTTTGAAAAACCTCGTTTATATCCTGCCGGCCTTTAAGGCCTTTTTTGCTTGACACCCTTCTTTGATTGTGTTAATTTCTTATAAACATATATCTTGTGTATAGTTAAGCATTAATAACAAACGGGAGAAAACAAAATGAATGCGTACAAGAAGTATATAGCCGAGTTGGTTGGTACGTTTGCGCTGGTCTTTATAGCGGCAGGTTCTTTATGCGCTGATTTTTCTTTGAGACAGACAGGCGCACAAGGGCTTGGTCTCCTCGGGACTTCTATCGCATACGGTGTCGTCGTTATTGCGGTCATTTATGCCATAAGCTATATATCAGGTTCACATGTTAATCCCGCCGTGACCATATCGTTTTGGATCACCAAAAGGATGGACCCAAACACGGCAATCATGTACATTGTTTCTCAGATCGTAGGCGCGTCCCTGGCTGGCCTTGCACTCAAGACACTTTTTCCGGATGCGCTTCATACGCTTTATTTGGGCACATCAATGCTTGCGCCCGGTGTAACGCCTGTGCGTGGAATATTGATGGAATTTATCATTACCTTCCTCCTGGTTTTTACTATCTATGGAACCCTTGTAGACCGGAGGGCTTCTGCCGGATTTGCAGGTGTAGCCATCGGCCTGGTCGTTCTCTTCGGATCACTGATTGGCGGCACCATTAGTGGCGGGGCGGCCAATCCCGTGCGCGTGTTCGGCCCGGCCATTGCTTCAGGCCAGTTTGCCCATCATTACGTTTGGTGGATAGGTCCAATCCTGGGTGGAATCGCAGCGGGTTTTGTTTACGACAAGGTTTTTGCAGATAGCAAAAAATAAGGTAATCGCTTACCGCCGGACGCAAAGAACGCCGTGAAATAAGCGGCAACAGTTAATCACCAATTATCTGTTGCCGTTTTTTATTGAGGTATTGCCATTGTTTACTATTGGAAACGTACTGAAGATTATCGGGCAGGAGAACCGCAGGTTTCTTGAACCGATTGTTACTACTATTTCCAGGAAACAAACGCCATTTCATGTATTGATTTCCTGCCTCCTGAGCCTTCGAACGAAAGACCAAACGACTCGCGAGGCATCCCATCGGCTCTTTACCGTTGCAAACAACCCGCAAGAGATGCTCAAGATTTCAACGCCGGATATGGAAAAGCTCATCTATCCCGTTGGGTTCTACCGGACAAAGGCGGTAAAAATCAAAGAGATTTGCGGGGAATTGATTAAAACGTATAAAAGCAAGGTGCCTGATGAGATTGATGAACTGCTGAAATTGAATGGCGTGGGACGCAAAACGGCGAACCTTGTCGTTACCCTCGGCTATCAGAAACCGGGGATATGTGTCGATACCCACGTCCACCGTATTACCAACCGATGGGGGTACGTAAAAACCAAAAACCCCTACGAAACCGAATTTGCCCTGCGGGAAAAACTTCCCCCCAAATATTGGCTCACGATCAACGACCTGCTGGTGACCTACGGACAGAACGTCTGCGTCCCTGTTTCCCCCAAATGTTCGGTATGTCCGGTGCAAAAGGATTGCCAAAAGCTTGGTGTAACGAGGCATAGATAATCGTTTTAATCTATCCACATTCACCCGCGTTTATCTACGGCGCTTTTCCTTTTCACCCCGTTCCCAAACTCCGGCTTAGGAACAATGGCCATTTAGCCGCGGATTTGCGCAGATACCCGCGGATTTTGTTTTTATCCTGTAGAGCGAAGAGCCTCTTCTCTCTGCAACAGGCCCGAAGGGCAGAAAGTATATAGCCAGGGGTGAAGCCCCTGGTTAAAGAAACAATATAACAAGCCCCAAAGGGGCAACAGAAAAGGAAGCATAACATGGCTAGGACACTTATCTTTCCTAGAATTTATTATTATTTTGATCACAAAAATAAAACGCCCTTTCGCCCCTTTGGGGCTTGTATTATTTTATCATCTTTCAGGGGGCTTCACCCCCGCTATGTCCTGTCGGCCTTTCAGGCCTCACTTTGAATTTCCTATACATTTAATCAGGCCTACGGCTAATTTCGCTTGTAGAACAAAGCGGTGTGTTCCCAATTAGGCAAGTTTCTTCTGTAAACGCTAAATCCTTGCACAGGCTAAAGAAAAGCCAACACCTTCCCCTCACCCAACAATTTCACCAGTTGTTCTTCAGGCAGCGGCTTGCTGTAAATGTATCCTTGTATCTCATCGCAGCCCAAATGGTAGAGAATCTCCAATTGCTCTGGTTTTTCGACCCCTTCGGCCAACACCTTTATCCCCATGTCGTGGGACATGTTTATTATTGCCTTAATGATGTGCTTGCTTTTCTCATCCACGCCTAAATGGTCTATAAACGACTTATCAATTTTAAGGGTGTTAACATGAAATTCTTTTAAATAATTCAGTGAAGAATAACCCTTTCCAAAGTCATCAATTGCAACGCACAGGCCGAATGCGCGCATATCATCCACCGTTTTTTTGGCTTGAGCAGCATTGCGAATCAGGGTACTCTCCGTCACCTCCAGCTCAATGTGACCAGGCAGTACCTGCCTGGTCCGTAGTGTTTCCGCTATCGTGTCGAGTAGCTTTCTGTTTTCGAAGTTTTTGGCGGATAGGTTGACGGACATAACCAGGTCGTTCTCTTTTGGACGGATTCTTTTCAAACATTCGCAAGCCTCATTCAGCGCCCACTCGTCAAATTGCGTAATTAAGCCCAGTTTCTCGGCAATCGGGAGAAACTCTCCCGGGGAAATCAATTTACCGCCCGAAGCCTTCCAGCGCAAAAGCACCTCCATACCCACGATCCGCTTGCTTTTCAAACAATATTTCGGTTGATAGAACAGGATGAATTCCTTATTAAGCCATGCCTTTCGTAAATTGTTTTCCATTTCCAAACGCTTGTCCACTTCGTCGTTCATGGCAACGGTAAAGAGTTGATAATTGTTTTTACCCCCTTCTTTAGCGCGATACATCGCTATATCGGCATTTTTTATCAGTTCCCCTGGAGTGCTTCCATCAGAAGGGTAGAGGGCAATGCCCACGCTTGCCCCTATATAACAGTGATTGCCTTCTATGACAAATGGCTTAGTCAACGTCTTGACAATTCTGTCCGCTATTTCAGTGGGAAATTGAATGCCATCTATCTGAGAAAGAAGCACGACGAATTCATCGCCGCCAACCCGCGCAACGCTGTCGTCCTCCCTGCAATGGGTTTTTATGCGGGTGGCCGCTTCCCGCAATAATGCGTCGCCAACGAGGTGGCCGAGACTGTCGTTTATTTTTTTGAAATCATCAAGGTCTGCAAAGAGTACCGCCACTTTTTTATTGTTTCTGAACGCATGTTTTATCTCCATATCAAGACGGTCTGAAAGCAACTGCCTGTTTGGCAAACCCGTTAACGGGTCATGGTAGGCCAGGTAGTGTATCTGCTCCTGGCTCTTCTTCTCATCGGTAATGTCGTAAAACACGGCGACGTATTGGGTCGTCTTCCCGGAGGCGTCTTTTATTGCCGATATACTGAGCCATTCGGGATACGCCTCGCCGCTTTTTCTACGGTTCCATATCTCGCCCTGCCATTGCCCTTTTTCAGCCAAACCGGCCCACATATCTTTGTAAAACGCATCACTGTGTTTATCCGATCTAAGGACTCTCGGATTCTTGCCTACGGCCTCCGCGTTACTGTAACCGGTAATACGGGTAAAGGCAGGATTGACGTATAAGATAGTCCCATCTATCTCCGTTACCGTTATACCTTCCACGGCATTTTCAAACACCTTATAGGCCATTTGCATCTCACGCGCTGCTTTTTTACGCTCGGTGACGTCCGACACTATCTCGATGTGTTGCTTTAAATCATGGCCTTCCAGCCACAGCGGCGATACGGTCAAAGACACCCACACGATAGAGTCGTTTTTGTGGATGTACCGTTTTTCCATGGAAAATTCGGAAATCAGCCCATTCCTCAGCTTTTCCATGTTATCCAGATCGGCCTGCAAGTCGTCAGGATGCGTGATATTCCTGAACGACTTCGCGAGCATTTCATCCATACGGAGTCCTACAATATCCGCGTATTTTTTGTTGACCCGGAGGAACTGCCCGGTTTCGCTGTTTATGATGGCCACACCCACACCGGCCTGCTCGAAGATTGAGCGGAACCTTTCCTCGCTTTTCCACAGCGACTCTTCCGCCTGAGCGCGACTGGCCTCCGCGCGTTCTATACCGCCTCCGACCATTTTTGCTATTAAAAACACAATGCATCCGACAAGCCCCCCGGATGCAACGGCATTTATCCCAATTACAACAGCCGGACTGAAATCTCCCTTTGCGATAAGCGCGTCAATTACTAATTCATCTAAAATCGTGGTAAGGATCAAGATGGGAAAGAAGCTACGCATCAGGCGCGCGCGTACGGACGTGCCGGCAAAATAACTCGCCGGAACACACTCAAGACCGGCCAACATGATAAGCCAAAACCCTGTGCACACAAAGGCACACGCCGTGTTAAACGCCATAGGCACGGCATCGCCGCCATAAAGGATGGGCGTCCTGAAGAAGTATCCAAACACCACAATACATCCTACCGTCATCGCTACAGCGGCAAGACACAACGCAATGCTTCGTACATGCATTCTCCTTGGGAATATCGCCAACAAAAAGAGCGATGCGCCCGCCAGGATGAAATTTCCCATGGTAATGGGAGACAGGTAACCGACCGGGTGCCTGCCCAGAAATAACTCGCCAGGACTCTTTAATAATGCCTGATCGATATCAAATCCGCTGAGTTTAAAATTGTGGAGGAGTGTTAGTACGGACATTGCGATAACACACGCTGCTAGGATTGCAGACAACCACCGGAACACACGATAGAGGGACGGGTAATGAAGGCCAATGGCCGCAATTCCCAGGGTAATAAAGGCAATGGCCGTGTTTGGCGCCATAGGGATATAGTTGTAATTAATACTGGTCAGCACCCGCAGTCCCGATAGCCAGCCCAGGAGGGTTAGGGCGCCAATGCCAACCGTTAACCCACAGCATATCCTTGATATCCGCAGTAAATAATTCTGAAGTTTCATCAATTCTTAACCTGCATGAGTGTATATGCCCCGGTCGCGTAGAATTATGGAGACTTTTAGTCAAATTGCCATTGTAACCCCAGGTAATCAAAGGAGGTCGTTATGCCAGGTCTCTCTTTTTCTACGCGACCAATTCATTGCCTGTTTTCAAACAAACGAACCATAGAGACGACTGAGCATAGGAAGGATAAGCGTTCCCGCTTGCCCTCATAATACCAGGCGGGGACGCCTGGCCTACGCTTTAAATTAGGCCTTCGGCGGCTTATAGCAGCGTAGTGGCAAGGCGCGCCTTGCCACTACATACGCGCAACCGAGACAGTTGCGCTACCGGTTTGAAATTCCCATACAATATAAAACGCCATAGGACACAACGCACTTTCCACATTATAGTTTCCCCTGACTTTAATGCAAACAGTAATCCCATTTCAATTTTTTTTCATAAAAGTTTTGACATTATCAACACGCAAGGCATAATATTCTATTGCAAAATCTTATACGTTACTGTTTTAGAAAAGGAAGATACTATGCGAGTAGCGATGTACTACAACAATAAGGATGTGAGAATCGAAGAGGCGCCACTTCCTCAGATAGGGACGGGGGAGTTGCTGGTTAAGGTGATGGCCAGCGGCATTTGTGGAAGCGACGTCATGGAGTGGTATCGTATTAAAAAGGCCCCGCTGGTGCTTGGCCATGAAATCGCCGGTGAAATTACGGCTGTCGGAGACGGTGTTAAGCGTTTTAAGGTCGGCGACAGGGTAGCCGTCGCCCATCATGTACCCTGCAACACCTGTCATTACTGCATGAATGGGCATTATTCGGTGTGCGACACCCTGCGTACCACCAATTTTTATCCGGGTGGTTTTTCAGAATACCTCCGCGTTCCTCAAATCAACGTTGACCGCGGCACCTTTATTCTGCCGGATAATGTCTCGTATGAAGAGGGGACTTTTGCCGAACCGCTGGCCTGTACCCTGCTCGGCCAAAAAAAGGCGAATCTACGTCCCGGACAAAGCGTCCTCGTTATCGGCAGCGGTATCTCCGGATTGCTTCACATCCAATTGGCGCGCGCACTAGGTTCAGGTAAAATATTTGCGGTGGATATTACCGACTATCGCCTGAAAATGGCCAAACAAGCAGGCGCTGACGTTGCTATCCATGCCAAAGAGGACGTTCCCGCTTGCCTGCGCAAGGCAAATTATGGACGGCTTGCCGATCACGTCATCGTATGCACCGGGGCGGCGCCGGCCATTGAACAGGCATTCAATACGGTAGACCGGGGCGGCGCGATCCTCTTTTTCGCCCCTACGGAACCGCAGGCAACGGTCCCCATGAAACTCTGGGACCTCTGGCGCAACTGTAATTCCATCATCATGTCCTATGCCGGCCCACCCGACGATACCGCAGCATCGCTTGAACTGATCAGCGCGGGAAGGGTAAAGGTGAAGGATATGATTACCCACAGGCTGGGGATAGACGAGACGGCTCTGGGCTTCAAGCTTGTTACCGAGGCAAAAGAATCGGTCAAGGTCATCATCGAACCGCATCGGTAACAGGTTACCTCGGTCGTCACGTCGCTTCAGCGGCACCTGGAAGCAAACGGTACGGCTATAAATCGTAAAAACGCCCGTTTGTGAAAAGGGAAAATCATCGAAAGTTTAATGTACAGGAATTTCAAAGTAATCCCATAATGCCCCAATAGGGGCAACACAATCGTAGCCCACTGCGCAAGCGGTGGGAAATCATTATTTAATTGTATATCAGCCATGTAGGGCAGGCATTGCCTGCCGTAACAAAACCATGCAGGTAATTTGCCAATTTGCCGTTCCAATTGCCACGGTAACCCCCCCTGCGCCCCTTCCGGGAGGGGAACAAGGAAGAGTCGTCATCTGGTGGATACGCTTCGCTTAATCCACCCGACTCGGAAATTATGAACCTTGTGTCTTACCTCCGTTATCCGCTATAATAAATATGATTGAATTGTGATTGATTCCTTAATTTACCAAGGGGGATTTTCAACATACCTCAGATAGAGACCTTGATTGCTTATGCTAAAAAAAAACGAGGACGGCTTTACCATACTGGAATTTATCATTGTTATGGGGCTTATGGCGATCCTGTGGGGTATTGCTTATACGATGTTTTATCAATCGAAAAACGTATTTTCCCTGTCAGTAAACAAATTACAGATGTGTCAGGATGCAAGGAGCGCTATTGATGGCATCTCCAGGGACTTGAAAGGCGCGATGCTAAAGGACAGGACGGATTTCTTCCGGTCGTTTACCATCGCGGAAACAACGGGGCTTTCTCCTACGCCGAAGGATGACAGCAGTATCCTTACCTTCCTGTCGCTGACGTCAAACGGCTCGTCCACCCCCGTAACGCTTGTGACCTATTACCTGAGCGATGCGGATGAACTGGTGCGGGCTGAATATAATGATACTGCGTACATTTATGGGAGGGTTTCCAGCTTCAACCCCGGCTCAAGCACGTTTTATAAGCTTGCTGCAAATACGGCATACTTCAATCTTGCTTACGGTACGGGTACGGGTACGGCAAGCGCGTGGGATAGTACCAGCGGTACTACAACGGGACGGTTGCCGCATGCCGTAAGGGTAACGTTGCAGGTGTATGGAACGGTAAGCGGGAAAAAATTGGAAAGGGGCACCTTTACCACGGAAGTTATGATTCCCTATCGGGTAACACACTGACCCTCTCGTTCCCAAGCTCCAGCTTGGGAATGTGCCTGTACCAGAAGCTCCGGCTTCCGTTGGCGGGTGCAGAACCTAATAGTTTAGTAGAGTTGTCAAGTGGAGACCTGAGAAAAGCCCTCCATTTATGTATGTCATGCATCAAAACCGTTGTAGTAATAGGCGAGTCGAATCTTGGTAACGTTCAGTG
>JACVXV010000282.1 GCA_015661205.1 Candidatus Brocadiaceae bacterium | reverse complement strand
TAATGTCTACTCATATCAAGGGGTTATGACTTTTGCATACCCGTTTTTTGCTCGTTTTTTACCTTTTTTGTGACGAATTTGTTGAACTTGGGTTAAGATCATAAACGAAGCGTAAAGAAAGCCAGGTTGCGTGCCGTCAGGGCTAAAGCCCGGGTTTGCGTGTGTCCGACGCCCCAGCCTAAAGGCTGGGGTTAATGAACGACAGTTCGCGGATGACTCCGTAGCGCTTATGCCCAAGTTCTCCATCCATTATCACGGCATTAGGGCTGCGGTTCGTGATGGACGGTACGTGTATGGCTGCCGTGGCGCTTTTGTTTATTAACCCCAGCCTTTAGGCTGGGGTTCGTGATGACCACTGCATGGGCTTTAGCCCTGACGGTAATGGGAGGAAGGCATGGCATTCGGTAAAATTAAATTGGGCCTACGGCGACATTCAACAGCGTAGTGGCAAGGCGCGCCTTGCCACTACACATACGTTTTGAATTTCCTGTATGTGAACTTAACGCCCTTCGGCGACATTTTTCACGTTCGTGCGTAGGGGCGTATTGCAATACGCCCCTACAATAGGCCCGAAGGTCTGAAAGTAGATAGCCAGGGGTGAAGCCCCTGGTAAATGCAATAACATAACCAGCCCCGAAGGGGTGACAGAAAAGGACGCTCAACATAGCAGAGGTACCTATTTTTTCTAAAATGTATTATTGTTTTGATCTCGAAAACAAAACATCCTTCGACTTAATATTATACCTCTTCAACATACGCTGGAGATACTGACGCTCTATCTCGCTCTCTTTCGCCGCGTTTGTTACGTTTCCGCTCGTTTTATTCAACACATTCGTTATATATTTTATATTGAACGCATCAAGCGACTTTCTGCGCGCCTCTTTGTACGGCTGGGCAAGTAATTCGGTTTCCGTTGTGCCCGTGTCGCCCTCCTTTTTCACCAACGACAAGATTACATCGGCTGAGATGATATCTTCATTGGTCAGGGTAATCGCCCTTTCTATGACGTTTTCCAATTCACGGACGTTTCCAGGCCAGTTGTAATGATAAAACTCCTTTTCTATCTCAGGGGAAACCCCTTTTATTTGCTTATTCTCTTTCTTGTTATACTTCTCGATAAAATGTTTTACCAGTAAGGGGATATCCTCTTTTCTTTCCCGCAGCGGCGGTACGGTGGTGTTGATTACATTTAAACGATAATACAAATCTTCACGAAATTCTTTGTCCTGTACCCGCTGCAACAAGTCCTGGTTTGTTGCGGCAATAATGCGCACGTCCACCTTTTTGGTAACGGTGTCACCGAGCGACATGAATTCTCCCTCTTGCCTGTTTCCGCTAAAATGGATTGCCCTGGCCACCAGTTCCTTTCCTGTGCCGCTTTCCCCGGTAATCAATACCGTGGCAGAACTAAAGGCAACCCTTGAAACCATATCAAGGACTTTTAGCATTGCCCTGGAATTCCCTATAATCTTTTTTAATCCATACACCTTTTCCAGTTCCGTGTGGAGGTATTTGTTTTCATAGTTTATCATAATATGCGGGTTCAGTCCAAAAATTGAAGTGGCAAAATAGAGAAAGGGAAATGAACGTATGCCTGTGGGAGATGGTTAACGACGTGTAAGGTGACGGTATTGCCAATATATCGTATGCAGTCAATACGAGCGGTTCAGTCTAATACGATTGAACCGGCGTAAAATTCATCAATGAAGCTTTTACTTGTAGAACGACGTGGTACTTCGTTCTATCAACGCGGCTTTTCGCGGATAGCGAAGAACCTCTTCGTTCTACAAACAACTTAAGTAAAACAAATTCCTATGCGGTTACATTAGGTCTGGGATACAATTTGGCCTGTTGGACAATTTCCGGCACCGCCTCTTCCCATTCAACGGCCATGATATGCACGCCCGCTACGCCCTTTATCTCCCGCACCTGCTCAATAACCTCAAGGCATATCTTTATGCCCTCTTCCTTCCCTTTCTTCAAGGCGGCTGCGGCCGTCATGCGGTTCATGACCTCGTCCGGCACGTCCATGCCGGGGACGTTGTGTTTCATGTGCTTTGCCATACCGGCGGACTTCAACGGCGCGACTCCGGCCAGGATAAACGCCTTTTCATGCAGCCCCATGTCGGTAACCATTTTCATCCAGGCTCTAAACTTCTCAACGTTGTAAATAATCTGGGTTTGAATGAAGTCCGCCCCTGCCGCAATCTTCTTGGCAAGCCTGAATGCGCGGTATTTAAAAGGGTCGGCAAACGGATTTTCAGCCGCGCCGATAAAAAATCTCGGTTCCGACGCCTTCAATTCCTGTCCCGATTGAAATTTCTTTTCATCCCTGAGTATCTTTGCCATTTGGATAAGCTGGACGGAATCAATGTCAAAAACGCCCTTTGCCATAGGGTGGTCGCCAAACTTCTGGTGGTCTCCCGTAAGGCAGAGCAGGTTCTTTGCGCCCAGGGCGGCTGCGCCCAGCAGGTCGCTTTGAATGGCGATGCGGTTCCTGTCGCGGCAGGTCATTTGGATAATCGGTTCCACCCCTGCCTCAAGCACGATACGTCCGGCGGCAATGCTGGACATACGCACCACGGCGGTCTGACAATCAGTGATGTTAAAGGCATCCCCGTAGCCTTTTAAT
>JACVXV010000029.1 GCA_015661205.1 Candidatus Brocadiaceae bacterium | reverse complement strand
TACCAAGATTCGACTCGCCTATTACTACAACGGTTTTGATGCATGACATACATAAATGGAGGGCTTTTCTCAGGTCTCCACTTGACAACGCTACTAATATCTTTAGCCGAATAAGGCACTCTGTTTTTTTGTACCCCAGACTGCAAGTACCATAGTTTTAACGAATGCCATGCCTTTTTCCCATTATCGTCAGGGCTAAAGCCCATTCAGTGGTCATCACGAACCCCAGCCTGAAGGCTGGGGTTAATATAAAAGCGCTACGGCAGCTATACACGTAGCTTCCATCACGAACCGCAGCCTAAAGGCTGGGGTAATTGGACACAAGCAACCGGCAGTTTGGACATAAGCAACCGGTCGTTTGGTCACAAGCAATATGGAGTTAGCCACGGTCTGTCGTTCATTAACCCCAGCCTTCAGGCTGGGGTACAGACACACGCCAACCCGGGCTTTAGCCCTGACGGCACGAAACATGGCATTCTTCACACATCGTTCATACACTTGAGCGAAAAGATGTGTATAAACATGCGGGCAACGCCCTGGGGACATGCGAAAACCAACAAGCCCTGAAAGGGCGTAATATGGAATGTCTCGTCTTTTATGCCAAAGATCGCCCCTTCAGGGCTTGCTTTGCAAATAATGCTAAACCCAGGGCGCTGCCCTGGGCTGTCGTATTGCGCCCCTTTGGGGCTGTGTTGCTAATACGGCTATGCTGAGTTTGCCCGCATTTCATTTCTTAACGTAGCACGTATGGGGTAAAGGCATGGCGCAAGCAACAACTCTCGCATTCTTTTGCCCCGACTATCTATGTGTTTGTTCAGATGGTAATCCCCAAGGCAGTGGCAATGCGTTTAAACTCTTCATTATTATGAAAGGCAATCATAATCCTTCCTTTGCCATTTTTCTCTTTGATGGCTACCTTGGTACCAAAAAACCGCCTGAAGCGGTCTTCCAGATCGGCGATGTGTGGTGTGGTTAGCTTTTTTAAGGGGGATTTACGTGAGCCGGCGGGTTCCTTTTCGGCGGCGGTCATAGCCTCCGTCTCCCGCACCGATAATCCTTCTTTTATCACCTGCTCGCAAAGCCGCACCTGCATCGCCTGGTCCCGGAGAGAAAGGAGGGATCTGGCGTGTCCCATGGATAATGTTCCACGTGAAACATGTTCCTGGATGGCCTCCGGCAGGTCAAGGAGCCGCATGTAATTAGTAATAGAACTCCTGTCCTTTCCCATCGCCTTGGCAATCTCTTCGTGGGTAAGTTTGAATTTGCTCATCAGTTCCTGAAAACCTTTGGCCTTTTCCATCGGGTTGAGGGACTCCCTTTGAATGTTTTCGACCAACGCAATTTCCAGGGAGTTTGTATCATCTACCTGCCGAACGATGGCGGGGATTTCTTTCATGCCGATCTGTTTTGCCGCACGCCAGCGCCGTTCGCCGGCAATGAGCATGTACCCGTGCTGTAAAGGTTTAACGAGGACGGGCTGCAGTACGCCGTGTTTCTTTATCGACTCCACTAGCCCCTGTAGTTCTTTGTCGTCAAAGACGTCGCGCGGCTGGAGGTTGTTTGGTTGTATGTCCAGCGGATTCAGCCGAACGACTGACTCTTGCCCCGTGTCCGACTCTATCCCGATGACACCACCCAGGAGGGATTGAAGTCCGCGGCTTAAATTTTCTTTCTTTGACATAATTGAGGCTCCTTCTTGATTGTTTTCAATTGCTTTTGCTTATAGTGAATGATATATTGCATAACAGCGGACGTAACCGTTCGCGTGGTGCTTGTAATGACAGAAGACAATCCACCATCCTCTGTATGTTCATCTTAAACGGCTATCGGATAGGATATGTTTCACGTGAAACATTATAAAGATATGTGTAGTGTAAAAAGTTTTGGGAAATTTGCAAGCGAGATTTTTAATAGCAACGCTGCTATTGTTGCTGTTAACACCATAAGGGAAATACTGAGGCAGCCGCTCTTCTACTTTGTTATATGCTCCGGCGCCGGCCTGATGGCGTCGTCGCTCCTCTTTACTCTTTTTACCTTTGGAGAAGATATCCAGATGATTCGGGAGATGGGGGTATCGACAATCACCATCTGCTGTTTGTGTCTTGCATCCCTGAGCGCCTCCCATTCGGTGTCGAAAGAGTCGGAAAGCGGCACCATCATAACCCTATTATCCAAATCGGTAAGCAGAAGGGCGATTATCCTGGGTAAGTTTTTTGGCCTCCTGGGCGCGGCGTTTGCTGCCTTCGTTACGCTGGGATTCTTGTTGGTGATGGTTTTGTGGGCAAAGGACGTGCTGGGATGTCAGGCAGAGGTATTGCCGTCACTTTATCAGCAGGCATACCCGCTATTTCCTCAGCTCACGCTAGTCTTCCTCCAAATTGCCATTTTCTGTTCCGTTGCCATTGCGGGGTCGGTTTACATGCCGGTTGTCTCCAATCTCAGCTTTTGCATGTTCCTCTACATCGCGGGAAACCTTGGTGGGTTTTTTCAGGAGTTGTTGGCTGGCGGCAAAGGGGGATTTCTGTGGTACGTTTCCCTGTTCTACGTGTTTATCCCAAACTTTGAGGGCTTTTGTGCAATCCGTGTAACGGAAAACGTCAGCAGTGCATACCTTGCGCTCCTGACGTTATACGCTGCACTTTATACGACGTTTGTGCTGGCTGTTGCCTGTGAAATATTTAACAGAAAAGAATGCCGTTAGGTGGGTGGGGGTGCAGGGTATAGGTGTTAAGTTAAGGAAAGCGCTATGGCCGTAAGTTGCGATTAACACAAAATCGAATATCGAACAAGGAATAACGAATGTCGAATGATAAAAGATATTTCCCCGATAACCGCCAATGAACGTTAATAAACTCGAAACAAAGAAAGGTATTAGCGTTTAGCCACAGTTTGTATAGTGAAACGGCGCTCCGTATCCATACTTCATAATTCGAAATTCCTTGTTCGATATTCGTAATTCAAAACACGGTTAAACATTGCTGAGATGCCGGCGGTTTCCTCACTCCACCCCCTTGATCCCCCGCCGGTGGGGGACCGTTGTATACCAGTCTTCAGTATCTTTACTCCTTCCACAGCAACACCTCCGCCTGGCCGAGCAGATAGCAGAGAACATGCGCGGGGATTTTCAGGAATTGGGTTTGCGCACCATGTTCATCTTCTAATCCTTTAAAGGTGGTAACCCCAAAGTCATTATCCTGCTTTGTTACCCAGTATGCGCGTTTGGCCTGTTTTTCAAGCCGGCAATAGGCGACAAGTCCACTGGACGCGCTCAATTTCGGATGCTCCCGGTACTTGACCTCGAAAGGGATAATGTAGTTTGGGCTTCTTACAATGATATCCACCTCCTTGTCTGTCGCCGGATCACGCCAGTAGACAATTTCAGGGGTGTCCCGATAATAGAATGAGTACAGATGGCGGTGGACTGTCGTCTCGACGATAACCCCCATCTCTTCAGGGTTGATAAGTATCTCCTCTCCACGGAGCAGAACGGCATTTCTCAATGCGGCGTCTACAAGGTAATACTTATTTCTTGCCCTCAGTATCTTTTTCCCGCCCGACTCTGCGGGAGGCAGCCGGTAAATTAAATTGGCCTGTTCAAGCAGTGCGAGGTGGTTCGCCACCGTTGTCGGTGACGTCCCGAGCGCATCGGCGCAGGTTTTTATTGCAACAATGCCCCCACTATGCAGGCATAAGTAGATAAACAGCTTTTCCAGTTCGTTGATGTTTCTGACGCCGAACAGCGCTGTCATATCCCTTTTCAGTACCCGTTCTACCACGTCTTCCCGGAGGAGCCGTTGGCACAGGTTTGTATTTTTTAACGTAGCGGTTTCAGGAAAGCCACCGACTAGTAAATACTGTTGAAAAAAAGGAAGAAGCCCCCGAAAACGCTGGGTGAGATTCGTAAGCTCTTTCTGAGGGATTGAAAACAGATCGGATGGTTTCAAGGTGTCCGGTATCTCCGGCGCCTTCTCCCCCTGAATTTGAACAAATTCATAAAAAGAAAGGGTCGGGATTGGAACGGTTATCCACCTGCCCACGCCGCTCTCGGCAAGCCGCTCACGATGTACTACGCTTGCAGAGCCGGTGGCAAGGATACGAATGCCGGGATGGTGATCGACAAGGAGCTTAATTTCCGTTTCCCATTCCTTTGAATATTGAATTTCGTCAAGAAGCAGAAAGGTTTCATTCCCCTTCGGATACATTGAGTCATTATAAAGGTCTAGGATTTTTTGCAGGCTAAGCAGTTTTATCATGGGGTGATCAAGGCTAATGTAGAAGACTCCCTTTGGGTTGCTGCCATTCTTTATCAGATAGTCGGCAATCTGCAATAAGATGGTTGTCTTTCCAACCCGGCGAGGGCCGGACAAATGGATGGCCCTCCGCAGGGAGGTCTCTTCAAGATAATTCCGGCATGGCTCAAAGGCGAGCCTTCTGAAACCGGGGCAGGCATACGACCGGCCTGACCACCACGGGTTAAACCCGTGAAGAACACCAAGCACCTCGTTTTTATCGAAAAACAGACTCATAATAGGCTCAAAAAGTGATATAATGTATAACGTATACATAATATACTCTACTTATTTTAGCATGTATATCACTTTTTGCAATTATAATTGGATAATTTTGTATTATTTCCGGTACCGGTCTTTAGCTGTTCCGAAGCAAAGCGCCGGATAACTGATGGGAGAAATGGCTGTTTCGCACGGGGCACGGTTTTTTGGTTTTTTAATAGTTTTCCCGTGCTTAATAGTTGTCGTTTATTGCTACACGGCTATCCGCCATTGCCTCAACGTGCCGATAGCCACGGACAAAGACTCTTGAATATAAGGTGTAATCATGGTAGTATTATCGACAATACTGGGTGTACCGAAGTGCTACGGATTATTGTGTGAGATTTTTGAGCGTATATTTGAGGAGTGGATAATCATGAAAAAGTGGGGTGTTTTACTTGGAATCGCAATTGCTTCCGTAGTTTTTACCTTGAGTGGAAACACGGTTTCCGCAAAAGGGTTGGGTCATGACGCGAATGCGGCAAAACAAATAGAGTTTATCAGGAGAAACCTAAGCGGTCTTACCCAAATGAAGGCTGCTGACTCAAAGGGGCATTATGAATCAGCATTAAAAGACTTACAGGCCATTACTGAAAAATACGCGGGCACGGAGGAATCGCTTGAAGCGAAATTCTACACTGGCTGCGTACATAACGAGTTGCATAAGTATGACGATGCCGTTAAATGGTTTGACGCGGTTTTGAGTTATAGTGAAATTGATAGCAATTTCAAGGCCAGAACGCTGTATTTTAAGGCGAAGGCGCTCATAGGAAAGGGAGATATTGCATCCGCCAAGGAAGCGGTGACACAATTAAGGACCGTAGAGCCTATGGCGGCTGATTCTTTCGGCAATGAATTAAGCGGCACGATGCGTATTGGCGCAGAGGCCCCGGCATTCAATGTGGTGGATTTTACCGGGAAAACGGTTGATCTGGCAAAATATAAAGGGAACCTCACCATCCTGACCTTCTGGGCAACCTGGTGCGAGCCCTGTATTCAAGAATTCCCGAAAATAAAAAAGATGTACGGTAAATTCAAAGAACAAGGGGTACAAATCATTGGCATAAGCCTTGATGATGACATTGAAGATTTACGCGGGTTTGTTAATCAGGAGGCCATAGATTGGCCGCAGATATTTGACGGTAAACGATGGAAGGGCGCCATTCCGAGCCTATACCGCGTGACCATCATGCCAACCTTTGTTGCACTGGACCGGGAAAACAAGGTCAGATACGTTGGTGGTGATACGGATGCCCTGACCCAAATTATTACAACGCTTCTCGCGGAATCGAAAAATTTGCCTCTCTTTCGATAAGTCAAAGCGTTTGAAAGTACTAGGAATAGAGACATCTGGAAACGTCGGAGGGGTTGCGCTTTGCCAGGATAATCGCATCATTATTGCCGGTAATCTCGGCGTACCCTCACTTCACGACAAGTATCTGGTGACCACAATAAAATCGATGTTGCACTCGGCCAGTTGGACGCCCCAGGATATTGACCTTATTGCGGTCGATGTGGGTCCCGGTTCGTATACCGGGATACGCGTGGGTGTAACCTGCGCCAAGACGTTAGCATACTCGCTCAATAAGCCGGTTATTGACGTGCCGGCATTTGACGCTATAGCAGAAAGCTATCCGATGAATTCCACGCCAATATGTCCCATCATGGACGCTAGGCGTGGACATGTCTATGCCTGCATCTATCAATTAGAAAATGCCCAAAGGAAAAGGGTGTCTGATTTTTTGGTGATTCAGCCCGAACAACTCGTTTCCCTCCTGCCCCGTCCGGTAATCCTCTTCGGGGACGGCGTTTTACCCTACAAGGAACAGTTTCAGCAAAAGGATATTTTTATCGATACGGAGAACCAGACCGTGCAAAAGGTTGAATATATTGCACTCCTCGGTGAAAGCGCTTACAAAGCAGGGCGAAGATGCGAGGTAGAGAAATTGCTGCCGCTGTATTTAAGGCGGACTGCGGCGGAGGAAAAAAAGGTTAAAGTTGCCTTTTAAAATGTTTAATTTAGACTGAACTGATTGCGCATTCTTGTAACAAATTGCTTTATTGTCTTTGTGCCTTGTTTAACAGAGTCGGGATGTTCTGAATCTTCATAGAAATTTTGGTGCAACCCTTCCCATGTCTTCGGTCCTGAAGCGAGGACGACTGTCCTACCAAAGAAAAACAAATAGTAGCCCACTGCGTAAGCGGTGGGAAATGAAACAGTTTCGGTAAAAATTATCATGATATATGGTATAATTGGCGACATTCATAGTAACGGCGATGCCTTAACAGCTATTCTTGACGCGATGCGGCAGGAACATGTTGATAGCGTGTTGTGCGTTGGAGACATTGTCGGCTACGCCGCCGAACCTGGTGCGTGTATTGATTTGATTCGCGAATCAGCCTGTGCGGTCGTCGCCGGTAATCACGATTACGCCGTGGTAGGGAAATTTCCGGTAAACTATTTTAACTCCGACGCCAAGTCTGCCGTTTTGTGGACGGCAGAACAGCTTTCGAAGGGCGCTCTGGATTATTTAAAGAATTTGCCTTTAACGGAAAGATTGCCCAACGTTACCTTGGTGCATGGCTCTCTGCGCCGCCCGGAGTTTTTTGATTATATCACAACAATTGCAGAGGCGGGCCTGGCATTTGACCAACTGGACACGCCTGTTTGCTTTTATGGCCACACTCATGTGCCATTAGGCATATTGGTGGCGGATGGGAAGATAAGCGTTAACACGGGGAATGAGTATGATTTAAGCAAGGCTGAAAAGGCGCTTATCAATGTGGGAAGCGTTGGCCAGCCGAGGGATTGGGATGTTCGGGCGTCCTATGCCCTCTACGATACGGAAAAGAAGATTGTAAAAATCAACCGTATTAAATATAATATTCACAGCGCCGCAGAAAAGATCTATTCCGCCGGCCTGCCTAAGTTTAACGCATTGCGATTGACAGGCCGTTGAGTGGTGAAAGATCAATTCACCCGGCGTCCGTAATGTTTGAATGCAACCCCTTCTTTTTCCCGTAGGAAAAGAGGGCTGCATTTTAAAATTATGTGCGCTACGTGAACCGTTACGTAAGACGATAGATGTCTTTACAAAATACTGATTATGCTTTTTAACAATATGGCACGGAAAACACGCTTTTTAGAAAAGGAGATAGGGATGGTATTAAAAAAGAGTACGTATGAATTGCTGTTTACGCTTGGTATGGTATCCGTAGGATTGTATGGTTGCGGAACTACCGGTGTGATTCATGATGATGATAAGCCACCCTACTATCATGGCCATATTGAAAATGAACCGCCGCCCCGTCATCAACAGATGCATGTTCACGCAGCCCCTGCCCCAGCCCCAAAACCTGCGCCTGCGCCGGTAGCGTCGGACGTATGCACCGCTTCGTGCGCGTACCCTACAAATGACAAGATGTGCGGCAGCGTAATTTACGTGGAAAAGATCGGCCCGTGCCGTGGGAGCGTCGGTCAGGAATATTGCTACACGATAAAGGTTACCAATCTTACCAAAGGAAAGGTCAAGGACGTTGAAGTGGTACAGAGCCTTCCGAGAAATTTTCAGGTAAAAAAATCTACCCCTGAGATGGAAAAAGGGAGCAACCAGGAAGTAGCAAAATGGTTTTTAGGGGAATTCAATGCTGAAGAATCGCGGGAAATCCGGGTATGCGGCATTCCTATGCAAAGCGGAGATATGCCATTCTGTACCGATGTAACATACCGCTTGCCGGGACTCTGCCTCAGTCCCACCATCACAGAGGCGAAGTTAACCGTAGCCAGGCGCGCCCCACCAGAAATCTCCCTCTGTGACGTAATACCCGTGACGTTCCAAGTCACTAATACAGGGACGGGTGTTGCAAAAAATATTAAAGTTAAAGAGTCACTGCCTGCAGGACTAGCGACACAGGATGGCAAATCAGAGGTAACACTGGACGTTGGCTCGTTAAATCCTGGTGAATCAAAAGAAATTGTCCTGAAATTAAAAGCAGAAAGCACCGGGGAATTTGAAAATTACGCCACTGTCGTTGCTGATGGAAATTTGAAAGCCGAATCCAATACAACCATAACGTCGGTAAGGCAGCCGGTACTTGCCATTACCCAAAGCGGGCCTGAGATGGTATACGTAGGACGCAACATCACCTACAATATTGAAGTCTTTAATAAAGGAAACGGGACGGCGGAGGGAGTGGTTGTTGTGGAGCCGATACCGGAGAATTCATCGCTGGTAAGCGCCGGTCAGGAAGCGACGACGGCTGGTAACGTAGTCACCTGGAACATAGGCACGCTGGCGCCTCAGGGGTCGAAGAAGGTCGGCATGACGTTAAAAACCAAGGACATCGGCGCCGTAAAAAGCACCGTAACGGCTAAGGCTCCGTGCGCAACGCCTGCAACCGTTACTTTAACGACCAGGGTGCAGGGTATTTCTGCAGTCCTGCTTGAAGTTATCGACTTGGAAGACCCAATTGAGGTTGGAAATAATGACACCTACGAGATCGTTGTGACCAATCAGGGTTCCGACACCGGCACAAACATAAAAATCGTTTGCACGCTTGAAGCGCAAATGCAGTATATCTCGTCAACAGGGCCAACGGCAGGCGCCGTCTCTGCTGACGGCAAGACAGTAACCTTTGCACCGCTACCCACCCTTACTCCAAAGGCAAAATCAGTTTGGACGGTTGTGGTAAAAGCGATTGGCACGGGAGACATTCGTTTCAAGGCGTCTATGACCGAAGATCGTTTAGGGCGACCAGTTGAAGAGACCGAGGCCACGAATTTCTACAAGTAGTATGCTTTTTGTATAAGACTGCCGGTTTTTTGGGATAGTAGGGGGATTTTTGCCGGGAAATTTCCATTTCGTGCTTGGTTGTTAAAGCATATCTCATTTTTTTAGCGACGTACGCTGATTAGCAAATTATTTTTTGCTTTGAAACAATGCGAAATGAGAACCTCTCCCCTGCGCCAAAACCGTGTCGAGCTAAGCGTTTTTAGGGCGGCTGTTTGTCCAAGCCTGTTTGTTGCGTGTAACGGTGTGGATTCTATCATCTGTAAGCGGGCAAATGTGTTAAGTTAAGAAACCTATAATTACCCCAAACCTTTGTTTCTGTTTGCCCTGAAGGGGCGAAATAGCTTAGCCCAGGGCAACGCCCTGGGGGGGCACGGAAAGACCAACAAGCCCTGAAAGGGCGTAATACGGAATGAACTGTTATTTTGTCCCCAATATCGTCCCTTCAGGGCTTGTTTTGCTAACAATGCTAAACCCAGGGCGCTGCCCTAGGCTGTCGTATTGCGCCCCTTTTGGGCTGTGTTGCTAAGGCTTTTTAGGAGCGGTTTCCGTTTTGCTTTCCTTTCCGGATTCCCAGCTTATTATTTGTGCATACATTTGATGTGTCCACTGTTTTATATACCCCTCATACCAAAGGATGAAAATCAGTATTACTATAGCAAAGAGGGTGGTGTACAGTTTCCACGGGCGCTTTCTTTCGGCAAAGGGGTCGAAGAGAGATCGTTCTGCGCCCGGCGGCAATGAGGCTACACCGGTAAGCGCCGTGCCGAAGGGGATGTTCATCCTGGCGCGGGTGTTCACGGCCCAGCCGCAGGCGTCCAGGATCGGAGCAAGGTTGCGCTCCCTTAGTTTTAGCCAGGCCAATACCATGGATGGCCCTGATATGGCGAAAATGATACCCACGAACGACATCGGCATTTGCCACCACGCCAACCGCAAAAATCCGGTTATCACTGAGGCGATTGCCGTACCGATGGCGCCGATAGCCAATCCTATCGCGGCAAAAATACCGGCAAACCTGGCAACGTCGAAGGGTTGGGCGATAGGCGCCTTCCCCGTTTCAGCAGTCTTGGTCGCGCCGGAAACGCTGATTGACGCCTGGTCAATAGTTGCCTTGTCCCGTGCAGAGGCGAATTTCTCGATTTGTTCCGATACCATGCGCGCAATTCTTTTGTACGGCGACCAGAATGCCTGTTTGATGCTGATGGGATGCTCTACAAGCTTAACTACCGTTGCATCCCAATCCCCCCCTTTTCTATCGTAAAAAACGGCGTTACGTCCTACCATAAGGTTGTCTGCATCGCCGCTGGTTAAGGCTGCAACGATGAATAACTTCTCGGCAGTGCCTTTTCGCGTACATTCGCAGTAAACCAGGTGTATGCGGCTTAAATGGGCGAGGCTGCTGTGCTTTACCACGTCGTCCACTTTAAGGCAGAGATTACAGCTTCTCTGGTCAAGGTACAGCGTTCCTATCTGAAAAATAGCCTTTTTCTTGCCCGTGTAAAAATCCCGGAAGGAAACGAAATTATTGATTAGAGTAATAATGTCCCGGTAATAGTGCGCAAGCCTTTCTACTGCCGCAAATGCCTTTATCTCGGGTTCAAGCGATTTATCCCTGGCAATGAGATCGAAAAGTGCTTCTTTAACGCCGTTTGCCAGTAATTCCCGAACGTGTTTGATCCCCAGCTTTTCAACTAAGGCGCCTTTCTTGTCGGCAAGCCACGACTCATAAGCGGCAAATTTGGCGCGAACAATTTCCCACTCGTCTGCCGTTAAAACGGTTTTTGCCCCTAAGAGCGGTTGTACGATTTCTGAGCGGAATTTTTCCATCAAATCAATCCAAGCCGGATTGACCCCTACGGTTAGCGGCAACGGAAGCCCTGCATCAATCTTCGCTAACGGTAAGAAAGCGATCTCCTCGGCCTTTACGGACAAATTTTTATGCGCTAGCGCCTTATATTCGTCTTTTGACGGGTTGAGTGACTCTGTCGCACTGGAATCAAATGCCACAAGGCTACAGCGCATGAAGTAGTCATTAATTTTTGGACTTACGGCCTGATAAACGGCAAACGTCTGAACCGTTTTCTCTCCGAAGGGAAAAACCTGCTTTGCCATCGCCTCGCCGGCACCCCACCAGTCGAAGAAGGCCTGCGCCTCTTCGAAAAACTTTTTGACCTTTTCATGCGTGACTCCCGGCTCACCGCAGAGGTCTTTGTCTGCCCCCAGCAACGAGATTATATCTCCAATCGTCTGTTTCAAACGGGCGTTATCCGTTGCAACAGCAGGGATTATTCCATCGCCGTTAAAGCGTGTTTTCGCAAATATCTTTGCCGTATCGGAGGTTTCTTCCGGCGTAATGGCCTGGGCGTCCGCCTTTCCCAAATTGCTCAGAATCTCGCGTATGGAAGAAATTAACTGGCGGCCTTCAGGGGTGTCGTCTCTGATTGCGCTCAGCGGGAGGGAGTGGCCTCCCTTGGCTAAATCCTCCGGATTCTTTAATATAGAACATGCCCACTTAATAGCGGAAAGCACCTCACAGACCCGGATTTTCTTGTCGCAGTCGGTGTCGAGCAGCTCAAGGGTCCGCAAATTAAATTCAAGGCCCCGCACCGGACAGCTTAGCGCCGCCCAGAGCTTCTGGTCAAGACTGTGTAAATTTCGAAAATCTCCCGCGGTTTCAATACGAACCTGATCAAAACCCCCGGAACGAAAAAACCGCCACTTATGCTGTTGCTGCTGCTGCTGGGCATTCTGATCCACTTGTTTAGACATTGTTACTCTCCTCCACAACCATTGTCCCTATTATGGGGCAAAATTAACGTTTTGCGAATTACAAAAAAGCCCAATACAACGAAAGAAAGCCGGACGTTTAATAACAACGTCCGGCTTTCCATTACTAAATTAATATACTTTCAAATCCAAAACACCAGGTTCATTATTAACAACAAACACAGGCAGTTTCAGATGAAAAGCGTGCTACTTGTAGAAATTGGTTGCCTCGGTCTCGTCAACGGGCCGTTTCAAACAATCCTCGGTCATTTCTACCCCAAAGCGAATATCTCCCTCCTCCAAAGCCTTTACAACAACCTTCCAAGTTGCTTTTGCTTTAGAAGCAAGGGTCGGTAGCGGCGCAAAGGTTACGGTCCTTCCATCAGCAGAGACCGTTCCCACCGTTGGACCGGATGAAGACACGTATTGCATCTCCTTTTCAAGCTTGCAAACAAGTTTTATATTTGTACCTGTGTCAGAACCCTGATTGGTTACGTCTATCTCGTAGGTTTCATTGCTTCCAACCTCAATTGGATCTTCAATGTCAATTACTTCAAGCAGGATTGCCGGAATACCCTCTACTGAGGTTGGCAACGAAACAGACGCAGGCGCAGCACATACAGCCTTCGTCATCGCACTGTTTTTGACCGTGCCAATGCCCTTCGGAGTAACTGTTAAATTAACATTCTTTGACTCTTGAGGACGCAACGCTCCTACCTTCCAGGTGACTACGTTGCCGACAGTAGTAGCGTCCTTGCTGGCGTTCACCAGTGTCACACCCGCAGGCAGGGTATCCTCAATAACCGTATCGGCGGCCAGCCCATCCCCCTTGTTTGTAACCTCAATACTATACGTAATGTTACGTCCTAAGTATACCCTCTCCGGGCCAACTTTTGTAATAGTAAGTTTCGCTTGCTTTACCGAAGTCGTTGTAGTGTTGGATTCTACTTTCAAATTTCCCTCAGCAACAGCAACTGCGGTATTTTTAAACTCGCCGGTCTTTTCGGCCTTTAACCTTAAGGTAACTTCTTTAGATTCGCCAGGCTTTAAAGCGCCAACGTCCAAAGTTACGTCCGTTTTGCCGTCCTCTGTCTCTAATCCTTCCGGCAGTGTTTCTTTAATTTTAACGTTGTTGGCAATACCTGTCCCAGTATTGGTTACTACGAACGTAACCGGTATCACGTCGCAAAGCAACACTTCAGCAGGAGCGCGCTTCACTAAAGCCAGCATAGCCTCTGTAATTATCGGATCCAGGCAAAGGTCCGGTAAGTTGTATGTTACCCTGGTGCAAAAAGGCATACGTCCGCTCTTTGTTGGGATACCACATACCCGTATTTCCTTCGTTTGTGACGCATGGAAGTCTCCTAAGAACCATTTTGCTACGTCCTGAGTACTCCCTTTCTGCATCTCCGGGAGGGCGCTTTTGAGCTGGAAATTCTTTGGAAGACTATGAATCACTTCAACATCAATAACGTCGCCTTTCGTAAGGTTTGTTACTTTTATGGTATAGCAGTATTCCCGACCAACTCCCCCGCCGCATGGGCCGATTTTTTCAACGTAAATTACACTCCCGCACGCCTTGTCGTTTGATGGATATGCGGCGGTAGCTGTACATAAGTCAGACGTTAAAGGCGCCGGTGTTGGTGCTGCTTTTGGAGCAGGGGCTTCGTGTGTATGCATTTGTTGATGACGGGCCGGCGGTTCGTTTTCAACATGCCCGTGATAGTAAGGCGGCTTTTCGTCAGCATGATCCACCTTGCCAAGCGATCCACAACCATACAAACCAAGGGACATTACACCCGAAATAAACAGCAACTTATACATCTTATTACTAAATATCATCCAATATGCTCCTTTCTAAACAATTGCTATTATTAAATTACATCGTCAAAAAGTTTATTATATCATTTTTTGTAGAGAATTTTATTTTGTTAATTTACATCATAACGTCGTTAACAACTGTAGTTTATATTAAAAACAGGACGCTTTGTCAAGTAATATTCTTAAATACTTACATTAATAATGGACTTGTGGGAGCGCTTAAATTTACACTGCATATTTCCCTATATTTCACCGGCAATTTAATTTAGCATAATTAATATAGAAAGTACATCTCTACTTGGCGGGTGACTGAAATATATAATTCTCTGAGAAAAAGTTGTACGTGCATACTTGATATTTTTAGTTACTTGTTTGTCCCACACTTCAAAGCAAACCAAAACCATGGTGTTTTATATTGCCTTAACGGAATAATTGAACTTGACATTGCTAAATAAAAGTATGCTATGATATAATAAAGAAGTTGGACGATTATGAATCCCGTCCCGATAAGGTATCGGTTAAAAAACAGAACTCATTAACCTAAAAGGGAAACAATGAAAATTATTCTATTTGCACTTACGCTTCTTTCGTTACCAATGTTTGCTTCCTGTAGTTCAGAGCAGATTGGAAATATTCTAAAAGACGCAGGCGTTGGTGGATTAAGTACAGAAGATGTGGCTTCCGGGCTTAAAGACGCCTTACTAAAAGGTGCTTCTAAAGGGTCAGACCTGCTGTCTCTTAGAGACGGCTTTTACAAAAGCGCATATAAGATTGCTTTACCTCCCGACGCCAAGCCGGTCTGTGATAAACTCGGCATGATTCCCGGTTTTGACAAAATAGAAGAATGCCTGGTCGAAAAAATAAACCGCACGGCCGAGGATGCGGCTAAAAAAGCGAAACCCATCTTTGTCTCAGCCATCCAACAAATGACTATAAAAGACGCCTGGAATATTTTGAAAGGAGATGATATTGCCGCAACACAATATCTGATCAACACAACGAAGCAATCTTTATATAATGAATTCAAGCCCGTTATTGTCGAGTCATTAAATAAGTTCGGCGCTTTGAATTATTGGTCATCTGCCGTCGATCGATACAACAAGTTTCCATTAGTTAAACAAGTAAACCCGGATATCGCAGACTACGTCACAGGTAAAACGTTAGATGGTTTATTTCAAAAGATTGCGGAAGAAGAAAAAGACATTCGCCACAACCTTAATGCCCGTACCTCAGAATTATTAAAAAGAGTTTTTGCGAAGCAGAATTAACAGATTTTAAAATAAACCATTAATGTAGCAATGCGAAGGGCGATTAGGGGGGCGCCAAATTCCTCCCAACCTTTCTTTACGTTCGGTTATAGCTCCAAAGCGATGGTCGTACGCCCCAGCCCGTTCTCAGATTCAGCGGGGCGCCCAGCGACCACTGTGGAAGTAGCTACCACAGCGATCTATCAAATGGTACTACTACAGAGCAAAACCAACATCAAATAATCTATGATAAAAAAACTGCTTATATTTTTCTTGCCGGTAATGGCCCTGGTAATACTAATGGCCACTCAGTCACAGGCGCAACAACACATCGCGCGACGGCTGGGACATCCCACTACGCGTTTCGCTGACCCACTCCAAACGCCGGCAGACCTGCGTGACCGGCTTACCTCAGAAAAGCTGTCGGATGACGTTGCCGTTATTGTAAACTTGTGCGAAGGCTGGCAGGGTGATATTGGCGATTTTCGCCATGCGGCAGCAACCGCACCGATTACGTCCCTGCAAATCCCCGTTGGCGCTAGCCTGCCTGCTATGTCATCACGCGATAACGGCAAACCAATTCTGCTCCGTGACGTACTATGGGGGGGGAAAGAGCCGATTGATGCGTACGAATTCTTCTTTTACTCGAAAGGCCGTCATTACCGTTGCGTGACGCCTAAGGCGTGTTGTAATTTTTGGATTGAATACCTCGGACCGGACAAGCGAGTTCCCGTCCTGGCGATCGAGTGTAACACGCCGGTAAAAGTGTCTATCCACCGTCCCATTCGGGTTTGTATGACCGTGAAGAATATCGGTGACGCGCCGGACAAGTTGGTTACCGTAACGTTGCCAATTCCCGCAGGCACAATATTCATCAGTCCAACCGGGGAAACCAACGCCACTGCACGCCGTGCGTTCTGGCGTATTAACAATCTTGCGCCCGGAGTGAGCAAGCATCTCTGCGCAGACTTCACCGCGTTGCAACCATGCACACTGGAGTTCGACTCCTCTGCGCACGGCACAATCGCCGAACCGGTAAAAGCGCTGTGTGCCACTCGCGTTACAGGCCTCCCCGCGGTTCTGTTTGAGGTCATAGACATTGCGGACCCCATTGAGGTCGGTCAGCAAGAAACCTACGAACTCAGTGTGGTCAACCAAGGTTCGTCCGTACTCACCAACGTGGTAATTATTTGCACCCTGGAGGATAGCCAGCAGTTCGTCTCAGGTGGTGGTGCTACGGATGCAACAGCACATGGCCGCACGATTACGTTTGCACCGCTTGCAGAACTATCCCCAAAAGACACGGTAAAATGGCAAGTCGTCGTGAAGTCGCTTACCGACGGTGACATACGCTTTGCCGCCGAACTCACGAGTGACCAGTTCAAGCGCTCAATCACTGAAACAGAAGCAACCCGGCAATACTGAATTGCTGGCTGAGAAGCCATCAACCGTCTGAATGATAAACCATGAAACCGTGTTCCCGAAAAAAAAACTAACACCCGCCAAAGTACGGAAATTCAGGGAGATGATCTACGGTTATTACCGGGAACATGGTCGCACCATGCCCTGGCGGTTGACGCACAATCCGTATCACATCCTGGTTTCAGAAATCATGCTTCAGCAGACCCAGGTGCAGCGGGTACTGGAAAAGTACGAATCGTTTCTTGATGCGTTTCCGGATTTCCCCGCACTTGCCCGCGCGCCGTTGAGTGAGATACTCGCCACGTGGCAGGGGCTGGGCTATAATCGCAGGGCAATCGCCTTGAGCCGGATTTCCAGGATAGTCCTGGAAGATTTTCACGGAACCCTTCCCTCTTCAGTAGATACGCTCGTGACGTTTCCCGGGATCGGCCACGCAACCGCTTCTGCAATTGCCGCCTTTGCATTTCATACTCCTGCGGTTTTTATCGAGACAAACATACGGCGGGTTTATATCCATTGTTTTTTTGACGACAGGGACAACGTCCGGGACGATGAAATCCGTCCTCTGGTAGAAACGACCCTCGACGCTTCAAACCCGCGGGAATGGTATTACGGGGTCATGGACTATGGCGTAATGCTCAAGAAAAGCCTTGAAAACCCGAACAGAAGAAGCGCCCATTACCAAAAACAAACTCCCTTTGAAGGCTCAAACAGGCAAATGCGGGGGATGATTTTGAAGGCGCTTACCCGCCGACCGCACGTCACCGAGAAAGAAATCGCCCACCAACTTCAGGCAGACAAGGCCATCCTGAAAAAAAACCTGCTGCAACTTCAAAAAGAGGGTTTTATTAAAAAAGTTCGGGGGAAGATTGCCATTGCGTGATAGTTATTTGCTTCGTCGCCAAAAATAAAACGGCAGTGCTGCTATTACTGCAACGGCCGTTGCCGCTATTACCTTTAAATCTACATGGCATATCAGCCAGAGGCAGATTATCAGGGCTACGATAGGGACAAAATAGCCACCGGGTATCCGATAGCCCCTTTCCTCGTGCGGACGGCGTCTTCGCAGGACGATAACGGCCAGGCAGGTCGGGATGTACTGGAGGATGCTCACCATAACGCATGCGGCAACAAGGTACTGGAAGCTGCCGGTAAGGCTCAGCAGGAGCGTGAGCGCGGCTGTGACGGCCACGGCCCAATAGGGGGTGTGGTACTTGGGGTGGATTTTGGAAACCGTGCGCGGGAAAAACTTGTCTAGCGCCAATGCGTACAGGCTGCGCGGGCTGGTCAGCGCTATCCCTGCATTGACGCCGCCGATGGAGAGCAGCGCACCGATGCCGATGATTATGCCGCCCGCCGCGCCCATAAAATGTTGGGCGGCGTCCGCCAAAGGCTTCTCGGATGCGGCAAGTCCGGGGAAGACGCCCATCGCAACGGTCTGAATTGCCACATACAAGAGGGTAACGGACGTTAATACCCAAAAGAGTACCCGCGGGACGTCCTTTTGGGGGCGTTGCATCTCGCCCGCGGGGACTACCGTATATTCAAAGCCTGAGTAGGCATACAGGGCGATGATGACGGCGTCGTTAAACCTTCCGCTAAGGTGCAGCGCCGTAAGGTTTCGCCCCTTGATAAACAGCAGGCCGACGCCTACAAAAATAAGGAGTGAGAGGAGTTTCCCAATGGTAAAAAAATTAATCGTCCTTGCGCCCGGCTTTACCCCAAAGAAATTAATAACGCTTAAGCCAGTGACCAGCAGCGCAATTACCCCTTTACACACCCATGCGTTACCCGCCGGTAGAAAGTAGGCCAGATACAGGCCAAAACCGCCGGCGACCGAAGCCCATCCAATAATAGATGACAGCCACATCATCCACCCCACCAAAAAACCGGTAAATGGGCCAAAGGCGTCTTTCGCGTAAAGATACGCGCCGCCCGTGCCGCTATGCATCCCGCCCATCTCGGCAAAGCAGAGGGCGATAGCAAAACAAAGTATCCCGCACAGCGGGAACACCCACAAGGCGGCGTCTCCCGCCAGAGCACAAAGCTGCCCCGGCAACAGAAAAATGCCCGCGCCCACTACGCTGTTAATGCCCAGGCACATCACGTCGAAAAAGTTCAAAGACCTTGTCAGCCGGTGGCTTTGCGCGCCCGGATGCCGTTCTTGCGGATTCATAGTTTCGGCTTGATGATTATCCATAATTTTGTAGAGGTTTAGCGTAACGCTGACCGGCACGTGCCGGCTGTAGAGAAAGGCCATTTTAGGCAGTTTTAATATGTCGTTATTACCGACTGTTTCAACTATCTTTAATATTGTATCATTTTAGTCTTTTGAAAAACATATTACCTATAAGCTCCGTAGGAGCAACCTGTTTGTAGATAGGATGCCATAACATATACTAGCTCCATCAGGAGCGGCCTGTTTATCTATTAATCGTATACAGGCCGCTCCTACGGAGCTATTTGCCCTATTGATTTTATTAGGCTACAAACAGATCGCCCCTAACGGGGCTACATTATTTTTTATATCCTCACGGATTTTTCAAAAGACTAAATTGTTACGAATAGTTTAGTAAATCTGTCGGGAATTCGTCGGGAATTTTGCGAACGACGTGAGAGAAATCATCTTTCAGCAAGGTGTCCATTTTCCCAAAGCAATGGCAAAACCCTCGTCAAATTTCCGATTGTCGGACGAATTTATATTTAAATCCCAGCGGATTTCAAATATCACTGCTTGTAAGGGTGCGTTAGGGAGTTTTTCAATAGGTTCGTTAACGGATATCATGTTTTCTCAAAAACGCTACTTGGCTGCTAATATTAGGGTAAAGCTATTCGTCATTGATTTAATAATCCTATACCTTGTTTAATCTGAAATCAAGGACAAAGGATGTGAGAATGCACCGTTACTGGAGCGTAGTAGAGTACCCACCTAATAATCCGGTGATTGTGGAACTTATGCCTGTAACACCTCATGAATGTTTGTTGCCTCCCTGAAGTTGACGCCCAGCGCTTTAAAATGGGCTTTTCCGCAATCAACCTTTTTGTTTTCCGATTCGCGCCTTTTATCCCGGTCAAGCGTACTTTTTGTTTCGCGTACCAGATAAAGCTTATGGCTGTTCTCAACGACAACGGCCCAATCGGGATTATAGTCTCCCAGCGGCGTGGCAACCTTGAACCAGCGCGGCAATTTGCAGAAAAATTTTACCCTGTCGTCGGTATCCAGCAGTTTTGCAATTTCTCCCTCAATCTCCGAATCATAAGCAATGTAATCGTATGGCGTCCTGTTGTCCGGGCTGGTAACGGTATAGAGCCGGTTTAAATACCCTTCCACTTCCGCCTGCTCAAAAAGGCGCATTTCATAAAGTTGTCCGGCGATTGGCTCGTATTTGATACCGTCAATGATCAGTTCATGCAACGCCCTGTTTATGAGCTTCGCAACTTCCGCCATAAACATTGCCGGGTTAACCAGGAAATCTTTCAACCGTCCTGATTGCTTAAGAATCTCGAACAGGGTTCCCCGCGTCAAATCCGTTTCACGCTGGAGAAACGCCAGAATATCCGGCAAGGGCTGTTCATTGCTGACGACGTGTATCCGGCTGCTGGTAATCCTGCTGTACCCAACACCTGCTTCCCTGATTTCCAAATCCCGGCTGGTGATTTCAATCTGTACTTTCTTAATGTCTGCCATCTTATTGATTTTATCGGTGGCAAGCTTTATCAGGTCGTCAGTCTTAAACTCCACCGAATAACGGGTCTTCCGGTTAATTTTGTCCCAAATCGTTTTAAAGTCTGGGTTCAGTTCCACCCGTTTGTTGTAGGTAACTTTCTGACGTTTTCGCGCGTCTTTAACAAAATCACGCGGGAGGAAACGCTTCATGCGACTAATAACGGCCTCATCCATGCCCGTAAACGCATCCGGCAGATTCAGAGAAAATCCGGCACTGTCCGGCTTGAAATCCGGCGTAAAATCGCCGTTTGTATCAATAAGTCCCCGTGTTTGAATATGTTTCCAAAGTTCTCTAGACTCTTCCTGCGAAAGATACTCCGTCCCGGCTGGATTAAGCAGTGGCGTGAAGGCGATCTGCGGAATACGGCCAAATTTGAATCCGCCGTTTGAATCCATCACCGCTTCAATGTCCGACTGCAAACCCTTCGCAAAATCCTCAAAGGATTCATTGGCTATCACCGTAAGCCTGTTGATCTGATCATCAAAAATACGGTCGCCGTTTTGATTCACCGGTAAGCGCAAGCCGCGTCCGATGGTCTGGCGGCGTTCCCGGTCGGTTCCCATTTCCCGCAGGGTGCAAATCTGGAACACATTGGGGTTGTCCCAGCCTTCACGAAGGGCTGAATGGCTGAAAATAAAACGCAACGGCTCATCGGCATTCAGAAGGCGCTCCTTGTCTTTCATAATCAGCTCGTAGGTTTCTTCATCCCTGGCCGTCCCTCCGGTTGTATCCAACTCTTCAACAACCTTGCCTTTCTTTTTGTCCGCCGAAAAATAACCGTCATGCACGGCGTCCGCCATATACGGTATCAATCCCTTATACATGGGCATCTTGCTGATTTCGGCGTAGAGTTCTTCAAACCACACGGCAAGCTTCCCCTTTTGCCGATTGCCGCCGTCGTCATACGCACGGTAGCTTTTGACATGGTCAATAAAAAAGAGCGAAAGGACTTTTATGCCTTTGTCTTTCAGCCTTTTCTCTTTTGCAAAGTGATGTTCGATGGTCTGGCGGAGCTGGCTTTTCAAGCGCTCATCATTCATGCCGCCCAATTCCTGCGCCGGTTCCACCACCATGCCGTTCTGGAACGCGATATATTCATTTCCCGGTTCGGCGTTGATATTGGTGATCAGGTAGCCCTCATAATCCGGCCTGTTGGTCTGCTGGGCGAGATCGGTTCCATGCCTTACTTTAAGCTGTTTTTCACGCGGGCCGTTGGGCGTATCTTCAAAAATGGTTACTTTTGCCTGCGGGGTTTTTGCCGTTTTCGGCCAGTAGCCCACCGCGTCCAACCGCACCATAGTCTTGTTAAAATCCTGCCCGCCCCTGGCGTCAACCACTTCGATTTGTTTTACAATCCGCATGTCGTAAGCGCGGATGGGATCAAGCTGGTACAAAAGGTTATACGGATTGGTATGGGTTGCCGAATAGCGTAAGGCAAAGAGCGGGTTTAAGTTGCTGATGGCCTTCTGCGACTTGGGCGTGTTGTCAACGCTTTGTGGTTCGTCAATTATCAGTATGGGGCTTGTTGCCTGCACATATTCAATCGGACGGCGTCCACTCATTTTATCCTGTTCTTGATGAATAATATTGAGTTTCTTCCTCTGTTCATCGGTAAGCGTGGCGTAATCCACGCTTTCGCCGGCGTCTTTTTGAAACGCCTGAATGTTGATGACCATGATCTGCACTTCGTTATTTACCGCAAACTGGCGCACACGGCTTAAATCCTTTGACTGGTAGACAAAATCGTCAAACGCCACGTTGTCATAGAGTCCCTTAAAATGCTCTTTCATCAGTTTGATGGAGGTGGTAACGCCCTCACGGATAGCGACCGACGGCACGACGATAATGAATTTTTTGAAGTCGTAGAGTTTGTTCAGTTCAAAGATGGTGCGCAGATAGACGTACGTTTTCCCTGTGCCCGTTTCCATTTCCACCGAAAAGTTTGGGAAGGTGTAAGACGAACCCTCTTCAATCAGTGTGCGGGATTTAGGCACCTGGTTGCGGAATTGAACAGCATGCAGATTTTTTAACAGCCGGTCATCTGACAGGAGCATATTATTACCGATGCCCAGATCGTAATACTTCATAAATCCTGCGGTTATTTCGATACGCGTTTTTGTTTCAAATCCTTCACGATTACGTGGGAGACCTTCAAACAGGTCGGCCACCCCTTGTATCGCATCAAGCTGGTATTTGAGATTGGAATCAAATTTTAGTTTCATTTGCGGTCTCTCTTTTTTTGTTCCGGCAATGACTTTTTTAAACCCGGCGGAAGGAAGTTCTCTCCGGTAACTACCTTTCTCCCTGTTTTTGCCTCCAGTTCTCGTCTTGCTTTTTTGGCGATACCACCACCTTTTTTGCCGGCTTCTTTATTTTCATCCATGCCGGTTGCGTTCACACTCTCTGCTATTTGACGGGTCGAAAGTTCGGCAAGGGCAGTAAAGATCAGCTCTGCTTCGCTCATGTGGTCTCTGCGGTTTTGCGTTTTCAGTCCCTTTAATTCCTTATGCTTTTTTACCGATACCCCCGTCCATTCCTGATGGATAATATTGGTTAGAATGGCGTATTCCTCTTCCTTCGTTATCTCGTGTTCTTGCCAGTAGTCAGTCAGTTTATTACGGGTTTCCTGCCCCATCATCCGCTGCTGAATCCACTTTTCGCTTCTGCCGTGCTGCTGCCAGTACTCCCGCGCCCTGTCTAAAGACCGCGCAGGATCTGCCATATCCTGCATTCTTTCATAGCCGACTTTGGCAAGCCAGAGTTTGATCGGCTCTGCCTTATGACTGGGAACAGACTGTATAAGGCGCAGAAGCGTTTCAGGACTCGCGGCATCAGTCAGTCGCAATTTCCCGTCATCTGCAAGCATTTTCAACTGGTGACAATTTGTCACCGTTTGACTGCCTTCAGCTTTCAAGCGCTCTTTCAGTTTATTCCAGTACTTACGGGCAGTCTGATAATCAGGCTGCTGAATTAGCACCTGAATAATATCCACTACCGAAAAATACCATGTTTCAGCTTCCTCGTCGTAATGACGGCGGATTTGTTTTCCTTCAAAAACAGCCAATGATTTTTCCAGCATCTTCTGTCCCCCCCCTTATACCGTCCTGAATATTATCTGGTTATGTTTCTCTTTGTCCATATTGTGGGCATGAAAGGTTTGCACCGCGTTGGCCTTGAGCTGGTCGTTGCCGCCAAAGGCTTTGTCTAAGCAAATAAACTGCATAGGCTCAGCCTCGGCAACGGCGTTTATAAGCTCTTTGGTCACCGCATCGGCAACGCAGATCAAGAGGCCGCCGTCGGCAATGGAGAAGAGTGTCTCACGCGGAGACGCGGAGGTCGCGGAGGAAGAATCTAAAGAAGATAAATTTGCCTTCTCGATACTGCCTTTTTCAGTCACCATACTTTTTCCTGTTTCTTTTCTCTGCGTCTCCGCGTCTCTGCGTGATAATTTTCCGTCTTTAAGTTCCAATACTTCCACCTTTTCCGTAGGTTTAAACCCGGCCTTGATCAATATTTCGTACAGTAAATCTTCCTTTGTGGCTTTATGTCCTACATGGTCTATGTGGAATGAAAGTTGTTTTACGAGATGTTCGGGTTTGGCTTCTGAGGCAAAGCTCAGCCACTGCCTGAAGTTGGATTTATTGAGCTTGAGGACTTTAAAGCCCCTGTCCTGTTTGACAGGGTTTTTTAAGGCCAATTTTCCAGCTTCTTCCGCATCAAGCCTCTTTATCACCCGGCGGATGCGCTCTTTGCCGATGTCGGCAATTGTTTAGTAGCGTTGTCAAGTGGAGACCTGAGAAAAGCCCTCCATTTATGTATGTCATGCATCAAAACCGTTGTAGTAATAGGCGAGTCGAATCTTGGTAA
>JACVXV010000281.1 GCA_015661205.1 Candidatus Brocadiaceae bacterium | reverse complement strand
TCATTTCAGTATAATTTCCTTTTCCAACACTAAACTGATTTATAAACCTTATCGTTTTACTCACACCGAGTTCTTTAAAAAGAACTTCAAAAGCTTCTTGATGTATTTCATGAATTGTTATCGTGATCATCTTTCATACTCCTCTATAAATTCTATTGGTGAAACAACTTTTGTATTCAGATTTTCAATCTTTTTTGCACTTCTTAGAAATCTATTAACCGGTAGAGATATCTTTTCTTCGTCATGTTTAGCCGGTTGCGGAGGCCAGTGCCGATATCAGGGAACGAGGATTCCGTGCCGCTTCCCATTGAGCCCTTCGGAACCACCGCCGAAGGTTACATGCCGCTACAATGAGATAATTTTGCAGGCGTGTTTTGGCAAAGCTGCGGTAGCGGACGTGGCGAAGACCATAACCGCTGATCAACTCACTCTGAGTTCCCTTGATGCCATTGCGATGGTGCATATTCAACTTAAACGCCTCAGTCAGCATTTCCCTGCGACGAGCCTGCAACAAGGTGTGATATTCGCCTACGACCAGCGTACGGTGGGTCTGCGTGGCGGCGATGCACTCCGCCCTTTTGGGACATGCGCCACAAAGGGTGCTGTTCCATTCGAATCGATAATTCACCTTGCTGATCTTTTCCTCGCACAACCGGCTACAGTTGCTACTGGTCTGTCCGGACGGGCAGATCGCCTGTCGCTCCTCGACTTTTACATCAAAGGCCTCTACGGTGAATACCTTGCCACGATCGGGTGAGGCTGGCGCCGGGCCATGCAATTCACGGAGCTCTTCTTGGGCTTCGTGGAGCGACGTCCCGCACACGTACGCGCCATCGCCATACAGTACCGAGGGACGCTCCAAGCCCATGCTGGCTTGCTCCGAAAGGACCATGGCCATACCAGGCTTGTTGCTCTCCGACGCATTTTGTGTGACGAGGGCGGTGATGAAGTTTTTGGCAGGAGTTGACGGCGTTCCAGATATTCAAGCACCAACCGGATGGTTTCTCTGATACATTCTAACCGGCTCATATAGCTCAACAGCCCGCATATATGCGTAGAATCCAGCCGCTGTTTGGATCGTTTAGCCACCCACCCCTCTTTCACCAACAAATCCAGAACGGCTTGAAAGATTAAGGATTCCAAACCTCCCGTGAGCAAACGTTTCCGGAATACCACCAAGAGTGAAGGATCAAACGAGGGGGCATCCATTGAAAGGTTTAGCACTAGTTTCCAGCAGGTGCTGTACTGCACAGCTTCCGCCGCCTGGCGATCCGGCATCCGTTCAACAAATTGTAAGACCAAAAACACCCTGCAGGAGAACCGGCTCTGTGGCCGGGCGTCCGTTGTTATCACAGTATAAGGCGTTGAGTGCTACCCGATATGTTTCCAGCATCGGAAAAATAACATCGGAGAAAAAGAGGAAGAACTCTGCGCGTTTGCTTACGGCGGCGGGAACGGGGTAAGCGGGGTTGTCGAAGATATCTCTCAGGGGAGACTTGACGGAATCAAGTAATGGTGTGGGACAAAGGCTCATGGCGCCTCCAGGATAAAATCTGTCAGTATCTGTGGCAACAACTTGCTAAATGCTACTAGGATCGTCGCTAAACTACTGCTACTTATGTGGTTGATTTGTTTTGGTTGCGGCATAGCCACGCTGGGAAGATGGAAAAAAACGTCAAACTTATCATAGACGAATCCGTATCATCGGCAAAAGTCAACCGCTTTGAAGCATTCCTCAAACAAAAGAATATTGGGATTGCAGAGCGCTTGCTCATTGCCGAAAAGCATTCTGGAATGCCTGACGGCCTGATATTACGCCATCTGTTTGACAAACAAAGTATATTTATTACATCGGACAGGCCGCTACATAATAAGGTTTTGTCGAAAGGATTCCAAAGTTACTACCTTGATGAAACGCAGATCACCGGCAAGCATTTGAAAGGCATCCAAATAAAACCGGATTGTCCTGTAATTGCCAAAGACGCCAGGATCAAAGAAAGTTATCACTGTCCTCCAACGGCGCTTCGGCCTTTTTTGATGCCGAACGAGGAATCAAAACATAAGAAATTAAGCACAAAAAGGGCTTGTCGCTATGCTTGATACTTTGATTGACGTAGTTGGCGAGGATGATCACCATCCCTTGTCGTCGTTGATGGAAGTAATTGGCGTATTGATGAAAAATACGAAGACGAACACGTTCTGAAGCTGACCGGGATATAGCAATTGGTGGAAGAATCCAATTGCCTGGCACCGGTTTGAAACATCCGACACGATTAAGCAATGCAAACGTTTGGACTTTCCTGAAAAGGTCAAGGTATTGATTAACGTTATCCTGGGAAGGCTGGATGATGAGATGGACTTCGAGTCCCTCATTATGGACGCCTGGACAAAATCCCCGGACATAAAGTAATTCGAGGGAGAAATCGCCCAACTGGGAGAAGACCTGCTCGCCGCAAAGCAGAAATACGCCACGTTGAAGGACACGGAAGACAAGATATTCGGAGACCAGTTTAACACAACCACCGCAGAAAAGACGGCAACGGAGGACACAGAAGATTGTGCTGGTTCACCGTGAATTGGAATTTTGAAATGTAAAATAAGCTACAAAAGGATGGGGCTTTGCCCCAGACCCCAGGGTTTTTTAAAGGCATAAG
>JACVXV010000157.1 GCA_015661205.1 Candidatus Brocadiaceae bacterium | reverse complement strand
AGCCATGTATCATACACTTGGTAATTTGCCGGAACCAATACTTACCCACAGATTCTGCGGATGAGGCATAATTTTTAGTAATTAAGGAAGCTGTGCGATGTTTGCACAGCTTCCTTTTTCTGCGTGAGAAAAGCAGGCTAAGGCCGTTTCCGAATTCCCAATGCCTTAATTTGCGATGCGAGGGTGGTCGGTTTTATGTCGAGGAGTTCCGCCGCGCCGTCATGACCCGACACCTTCCAATTGGTTTGATGAAGAGCCGCCAGAATATTTTCTTTTTCCAACTTTTTTAAATCCTCATACGTCATGATTTCTCCGGGTAGTTTTGTGTTTTTGGTATCACGTGGCGCCGGCGGTGAGGTTCTTTCGGTAGTCAATTCCGGCACATCAATTCGTAAATCCCTTCCTCTCGACAAAATGACTGCGCGCTCAATCACATTCCGCAGTTCTCGTATATTTCCAGGCCAATCGTAATTCTGGAGTTGAAGAATGTGTTTTTTCTTCAAAGGTAATTCTTTCTGCCCCATACTCTGGCATATCTGTCTTAAAAATTCTTTTGCTAAAAGAGGTATATCTTCCTTCCTGTTTCGGAGAGGGACAATTTCCAGTGGAAAAGCGCTTAATCGAAAGTAAAGGTCTTGCCGAAACCGTTTCGCCTCCATCTCCTTTTTAAGGTCTCGATTGGTAGCGGCAATTATCCGCGCATTTACCCGGCGGGTGCTTTCATCGCCAATCCTTTCATACTCGCCTTCCTGCAGCACGCGCAACAACTTACTTTGCAGCTCCAGTGGTATGTCTCCCACCTCGTCAAGAAAGAGGGTTCCGCCGTCCGCAAGCTGAAATCTCCCTATTCGGTCTCTAAGCGCTCCGGTAAATGAACCCTTTACGTGTCCAAAAAACTCGCTCTCGAAGAGTTCGCGTGGGATGGAAGCGCAGTTGACTTTAATGAGAGGACAGGTTTTTCGCTTGCTTCGTTGATGGATTGCCAGGGCGACAAGTTCCTTTCCTGTGCCGGACTCGCCCTGAATAAGCACCGTTGCGTCCGTAGGCGCTACCAACTCTATTTGCTGAAGGGTCTTTTGCAATGCAGGACTTTGTCCCACCATGTTTCCAAAAGTATCTATGTCCTGGACTTTGTCGCGGAGATATTCATTTTCCAGTTCCAACTGACGGTGCAACTGTTCGACTTCCTCAAAAGCCCTGGCATTGGCAATAGCGGATGCGGCGTTGTAAGCAAAGGTACGAAGCATGACCAGGTGTGATTGGTCCAATACTTTTCTGCTAAAAAGCGCCAGCACGCCAAGTGTTTCATCCCGAAATACCAGCGGTTGGCCGGCAAAACTGGCTATTTTTTCTTGCGTTGCCCATACCGGGTCCAGCAACCAGTTAGGATTTTCGACGATATCGTTACGTAAAACAGCCTGACCGGTACCCCCAATATAGCCTATTTTTCCTGTGGCCGTGATGTTATCCAATTCTTCAGTGAAAAGGGGAAAACGTTTGTAATGCCCTTTAAGCCACGTGTATCGTTGATTATTATAAAGTGATTGTCCATTACTTGCGGCAAGGTGCAAGCAAGTCGTCTGATCAGGACAGTTCTTTAACCAGGGGCAGGCATTGCACAGGTCGCCCGGCCCTATGATCCAGATTCTGGCAAGAACAACATTAAGGTCATCAGCTAATCCATTCACGATATTACGAAAAACAACGTCCACTGAGCGTTCATTGGCTACGGATAGGGCAATAGATTGAAAAAATTCAATATTCATGATTTCGCGTTTTACTTCTTTCCACCCTGCTTCTCAGACCCGATGCGTATGTCAAGGTGTTTGTGGCATGCGGCGCAGGATTGGCGCAATTGTCCGGTCTCCCATAACACGTCTTCCAACGAGTGAGCCTTATTGGCGTCTTTAAATACGGAGGCTATGTTTTCTGACGCCGTCAACATCGCCTGGTTAAATTCCTGATATTTGTTATCATCCGGCCGCGCAAATTTTGTGGTGGCGGTCTTGCAGAGAGCCGCGAGGTTGGCGCTGGCGTCGTCGTAGATTTTTCGTTCCTTTTCCACTTCATCAAAGGAGAAGTAGGTTGCAAGCCGCTCTTGCGCCTTGTAATGCACGTCTATCTTGCCCATAAGCTGGGCTAACTCACTTTTCTCCTTTTCTTCACCTTTCACCAGCCCCATCCCCACAAAAACCATGAAAACCGTGCAAAGCAACAACACAACCCTATTTGCAATAAACGCCTTTCTCAACAGCATCGCACCCTCCATCGAATGCATAAAATACAAAGTGTATTATAATGATTTATATTCTTTCAGTAATTTCCTGAATTTGTTGACCGTTACTTCGTACGCCTTTTTGCCGGTAAGGTCTACCCCGGCATCCTTCAGGATTTCGAGCGGTTCTTTGTGCGACCCTGCACCCAGAAATGCCAGGTAGTCCTCAACGGCGCCCTTTTCACCGGAGATCACTCGCTCGGATAAGGCTATTGCCGCTGACAGACTGGTGGCATATTTGTAGACGTAAAAGGCCGTGTAAAAATGGGGGATACGCGCCCACTCGTAGTTTAACTGCTCGTCAATCACCATGCCCTTGCCCAGATAGGTCTCTAGGTTTTTCCGGTAGACCTCGGTGATGCTTTTCGCCATCAAGACCTTGCCGGATTCGGCCATCTCGTGAATGTCCTTTTCAAAATTTGCGAACATCGTCTGCCTGAAGAAGGTGGCCTCTATGCGCTTCATGGAGTGATATAGAAAGAACTTCTTCTCTTCGCTGGATTTGACGATTTTTGACATGTGATCGAAGAGCAACGCCTCGTTGAATGTCGATGCGATTTCAGCCAGGAATATCGGGTTTTGACAATAGATATAGGGTTGCTTTTCAATGGAGTAATCCCGGTGCAGGCAATGTCCGAACTCATGCGCAAAGGTTGATACGTCGGAGAATTTTTCCGTGTAGTTTAAGAAAATTAATCCCCGGCTTGCATAACTGCCCCACGAGAACGCCCCGGACCTTTTGCCGGGGGACTCAAGCACGTCGATTACCCGCGCATGAACCGTGGCGTCGTACCTCTTGATATAAGCAGCGCCGAGGGGCGCCAGCGCCGTACGAACCAGTTCAATCGCCTCTTCGTAGGGAAACTTTTTATCGACGTCTTTTACGAGGGGGACATAATTGTCATAGAAATGCAGTTCCTCTATTCCAAGCGCTTTCTGTTTCAGTCCATTGAACTCGCTGATGACGTCAATGTTTTCTTTTGCAACCTCAACGAGATTGCTGACTACCGTAGCAGGCAGGTAATCGGGAAACAAGGCCATCTCCAGCATGGACGGGTAGTTGCGCACCTTCGCCAGCTTGATGTTGGCAAGCACGCTTGTGGCGTAGGTATTTGCCAGTACGTCAATATTCTGCCGGAAAGGCCGGTAGTAGTAATCAAAGGCTTTTTGACGGAGGGCGCGGTCGTGTGATTCCAGGAGTTTCGAATAGGTTGCATGGGAAAGGGGGATTTTTTCGCCATTATGTTCAAACGTATCGAATGAAATGTTGTTGTTATTATATGCCGAAAAAATGTCATCCGGCTTTCCCAGGACGATTTCCAGTTCCGCTAAAACCGTTTCCGTTTCTTCAGAAAGGATGTGCGAATGGTACCGGGCGTAGCTTTGCAAAAAGAAGCGATACCCCGCCAGTTGGGTATTTTCTCGGATCATGGCGTCTATGTCTTCAAGAGATAATGAGGACAACTCTTTTTTGATAAAGACGGTTTCAGCAGAAATCTTTGAAGCAAGCAGCTCGATGCGTCCTTTCATATCTTCGTACACGGCGCTTCGGGTGTCCTCGTAAAAGCGGGCGTTTGCATAGACGTATAAGTTTTCTCTCGTTACGGAATGGCCGATGTAAACCTGCATGAATTGCTCAAGTTTACGGGCATCGGCAAGAGTGCCTTTAAACGTAAGGAGATGCGAGAGTCCCCCTTCCAGCTTCCGGTAGTCCTCTTCCCAATGATTGTTTGACGCATATAAAACGGACAAATCCCATTTGTATTTATCTTCTATTTTCTCTCGTGTTTTACCATTGCTCATGCTTATATGTAGCGGTTCTCCGCACTCCTCTTTCAAATGCTGAAGATGTAAACGTAACGCCCTACGGGGCATATACAGACAGCAGAATTGTTTTTTAAATGTCCCGTAGGGACAAAATATCGGTAGAATAAGAGCCTGCAAAAATAAATGCCGTAGGCATGATATAGTAACATTCGATTATTCTGCCAAGCTCCCATAGGTGTTAAGTTAAGAAACGAAAAACGCATAAAATCAGTCTGATCGTATTTGCAATAATAGCCCCAAATGGGCGCAATAAGATAGCCCAGGGCAACGCCCTGGGTTTAGCATTATGAGTAAAACAAGCCCTGAAGGGGCGATATAAGGTGTAAAAAATGTCCCATTCCGTATTTCGCCCTTTCAGGGCTTGATGGTTTTTGTCATATTCCCAGGGCGTTGCCCTGGGCTAAGCTATTTCGCCCCTTCAGGGCTAGCAAAAACAAGGGTTTCGTGACATTTACTGGTTGCTTAACTTAACACCTATGCCCCTACCCCCCGCCAGCGGGGGACAGTAGTATGCTACCTCGTTGATGGCTTTCATAGTGTAGTAAGTCACAATCAACTACTCTGCCTTTTGGACGGCCTTCGCAGGGCGAGGGCGAAATGTTCTTTTCTTCCTTCGGGGTTTTGGCTCCTGGGTTGTGCTGATTTCGCTCAGCGGGTCATTTCCAATCCAGCAGGGAGTGATCTTTTTAATGCGAATGAGGTCGCGGAGGCGGGGGACGTCGTGTTTGGATATAAAGGTAAATGCCTTCCCTTTTCTCCCCATACGGCCGGTACGGCCGGTGCGGTGGGTGTACTGTTCGCTGTCCCTCGGAAAATCCCAGTTGATAACGTGTGAAACATGCGAGAAATCGAGACCCTTCCCGGCAACGTCGCTTGCAATAAGGTAGCGGAGTTTGCAGCTCCTGAACTTCCTGATGATTCCGGAACGTTTGTCCTGCGTAAGGCCCGCGTGCATGTAGTCAATATCCTTAAGGTCTTTCCTGATGGCGTGGAACAACGTATCAACCTTGTGCCGAGCGTTACAAAAAATAAGCGCCTGATCAACCACTTCTCCCGCCAAATATTTGATGAGTTCTTCCTGTTTTTGCTTCGGGTGGCAGTAGGAAAAATAATGTTCGATGCTTTCCGGCCCGGCCCGTTCCGTGATAAGGGAGATGTGTTGGGGATTACGCATGCAGTCGTGGGCGAGTTTTTTGATGTCCTCGGGCATCGTTGCGGAGAAGAGGAGCGTCTGGTGTTCGTGCAAGATGCATGACAAAATAAATTCGATATCTTCGAGGAACCCCACCTTCAAAAGTTCATCCGCCTCGTCAAGTATCGCGCATTTCACCTGCGCAAAAGAAAGCACCCCATCGTATAAAAGATCAATGAGCCGCCCCGGCGTTGCGACCAGGATATGCACTTTATGCTTAAGCGTTGAAACCTGAATGCATTTATCAAAGCCGCCATAGACCGCATACGGGACCAGTTCGGTATGCGCCGCTAGTTTCTGAATCTCTGCCATGTACTGCATGCATAATTCACGCGTCGGCACCAGCACAAGCACCTGGATGGCGTTTAGTTCCGGGTCAACTTTTTGAATAAGCGGGATGGCGCAGGCGGCCGTCTTTCCGGAGCCGGTCTCGGCAAGTGCGCAAAGGTCCTGCCCAGAAAAAATGGCCGGGTAGGTCGCCTCCTGAATAGGGGTCATGTCTTCATACCCCATCTTCTTAAGCGCTTTGAGAATATTTTCGGGAAGGTTAAGTTCAGTAAATTTCATGTGTTCCTATCTTTCTTTCCAGTAACAAAAATCATAAATTTAGATAATCGTTCACTGCAAAGATGTAAAAATCGCAAAGATAGTATTTGTAGAAAACAAGGAATGGAAATTTCTGGAAATTTGGTGGAAACATAGTCTCCTGTGGCGTGTTTTCTCATTATTTAACGTATTTTCTTTGCGTCCTTTGCACCTCTGTAATGAACGGACACGTCGGCAAAACTGCCGTTGACGGTTTATACAATTAGATTCACATTTATGCATTGTAACATAATCTGTTATAGAGTGTTAACAATATTCTCGTATTCAGCGACATGCAGCAAAGCGAAAGGGTTGCCCTACTTACGTTTGGTCTGCGGGGATGTAAGGGATGATGCCTTTCTCGTAAGCTATGACTTGTGCTTCACGAGGCATGTGGCGAATGTCCACGACAAAACCATTGACCTCCACCATCCACATTATGGGATTGTCGTCCAGCTTGCTCGGCGCAGTCCAGCCGGGGTCAAGCGGATGCATTTTGAACATGGTACGGATTTGCTTGGATTTGCTGCCTACGGTGCTGGAAGAGGCGTCGAAAAATTGACAGACCTGCGTGCCCGTGGTATGCGGCGTTTGGGAACGGTCATACCAGAAGTTGACGGAGGCAAGCGCGCTGATGACGCCTGCCGCCCAGATACCAGGCTGGCCGCGCACAATGGGTGATGGGCGTTTGCGTGCGAGGGCCGCCGCCAGTTCACGGCAAAGCACGGCACATTCTGCATCAAGATGTGCCTGGCAAAAGGCGTCCGTTTGCGCAATGACAGCGGTGTACACGGGCAACATGGTATCGGGTACGGTTTGGGAGCGTTTAGGCATGGGCATTTGTAACCTCCTATGGGAAAAATTGGTTTTTTTCTTTCTATTGGTTTGCCAGTTTATCAAAAACATTGAAAATTGCAAATATTTTTTTCAAGCCCTGGACGGCGCCACAACCAGTGCGATTTGAAACGAGGCGACTTTTCCTTCCTCGCTTTAAAAGGTTTTCAAGGTTATTTTGCCGCGATTTCGCCGCTACGCATCCCCGCGAACACCGTCAACGTTCTCATGATGGTACGTAGCAACCACTACCTGATTTCTGCCGCTATTCTTTGCCTTATACAGGGCGAGGTCCGCACTATTCATCAACGTGCCGGGTTCGCTGCCATGTTCGGGAAACGTTGCAACGCCAATACTCAGATTCATCCTGATAACCTTCCCGGTAACGACGTGGTCGAAGTCGGAAGACCCTATCCGCTGACGGATTTCTTCTGCTTTGCTTAACGCATGAGCCATGTCAGTGGTGGGCATGATAATGGCAAACTCTTCTCCGCCGTACCTGGCCATGATATCGGAAGAACGGATGGTATTTTTTATGAACTTCACCGCCTGTTGAAGCGCAAGATCGCCGGCCGTATGCCCGTAGGTGTCATTAATGTTCTTAAAGTAGTCAATATCTGCAATAAGGAGGCTAAGCGGTTCATTATGCCTCTTTGCCAAGGCCAACTGCTTTTCCATAATTTCATTGAAAAACCGCCGGTTATATATCCCGGTAAGCACGTCCGTCACGGACGCGTGCTTTGTCATCTCCATAAGCCTTATTCGGTGCAGGGCAGATGAGGCCAGTCCGGTATACGTGGACATGAGCTTGTGCGTGTCTTCTCTGTAAGTGTATTCCATGTCTTTTTTTGCCATGAGGATCGCGCCTATAACCGTTCCACCAGCCAGCAATGGATAACAGGTGCACTCACCCTGTTCAATAGGCGGGAAAATGCATTCACAGTACGGCTCCTTCTTGATATCTCTTGCAATGAACTCCCGCCCTGTCCGTATAACACGGCAGAGTGTGGGATCGATCAAAACTTCGTTTTTGATGAGGGTATGCGCAAGTTCCGGCGGAAAAACAAGAGGTGTATTGATCACGTGCTTTTCCTTGTCTATAAAGAATATTGCAAGGATATCGGGGCGGAAGCGTTCCTTCAGTATCATGAACAAGTGATGTATTAAGTTTTCTTCCCGTATCTCGTCATTCATCATATTTGAGAAGAACATGAGCTGTTTCATCTCTTCGATAGTCTTATCCCTTTCATCAATTGCGCCTTTCAGCTTGTCTTTCACAAGCATCTCTTCAGTAATATCTTCCTGAATTCCAAC
>JACVXV010000028.1 GCA_015661205.1 Candidatus Brocadiaceae bacterium | reverse complement strand
TAGGGTAATACACGTGCCGAATAGCACAACATGTTGCTGTGTAAGAGGTTATGTGGGAAGAAAACTGAATTTTAAGCGTAACTTGTAAACTGGGGCTAGGCCGGCACCCTTTGGAGAGACTGCGCATATTTTTTGCCGGTAGCCGATGCGCTTTCGTATTCATATCTCTTCAGACACAACTGGCATTCAATATAATTATCGTTTTGTTTCAGGTTCGGCAAAAAACCGCTTTCGGCAATACGTTTTCCCAGTTCTGGCGATTGTTTTACCACCTGGAAACAACTGGTAAAAACCTTAAATTCTTTATCATTACCGCAATGAGGGCATACAAAAAACGTGTTCATAATCATAGTTCCGGTCTCCGTAGAATAACGTTTCGCGATGTAAAATCATATTACAAGTACTAAAACAGCGTAAAAATTGATTTTGTTTCAACATCTTGAAAACTTACGAAGTTTTCTTATCCACTTTTACCAACCACAAGTGAACGTAAATTAACGGTAACAGTAGAAACGCCCTGCCACGGCGTCTCTACATCGTTCCATGCCTAATGTTCCTGCCGCCACCATCTCCACACTGGCCCGCCTTACAATACCGCGAAATACGCGATAACAGGCGGGCGAGAGGTATCAGGTGGGGACCGAACAGCGCCTTGCCGGTAGTCAGCAAGGACACGGCAATGTCCCGTTCCGGGTCTGCCCAGCAGAAGATGTTGCTGAATCCCAGGTGGCCGTATGCCGCATGGGTGAATGGGCCGTACATGCCGATGGGCCTGTTTCCAAGTACCATGCCAGCTCCGTATCGCATGGGCAGCATGATCGTGCGGTCAATTTCCGGTTTGCCCGTTTCCATTACGGCGTGGCAGACGGTAAGCGGGCTGAATACGCGTACGCCTCCCAGTTCGCCTTTGTTGAGCAGGAGTTGAAAAAATCGCGTAACCTCATCAGCGGTGGAAAACAGGTTGGCGGATGGGATAACCACCTTCAAAAATCGCGGGTCGTTTGAGATGCGCACGGCCGCCTCCCACGGCGCCCCAAGCGCACGCCTGATCATAGTAGAAAAAGGGAAGAAGAGCGGGACGCCCGTGTAATAATTGACGGCGGCACAGCCTCCGTCTTCACCGGAAATCCCGAAATTGAAATACCGAAAGCCTAGCGGCGACTGCACTGCTTGACGTAAGAATTCTCTGACGTCAGAACCTGTAACTCGGCGAACGATTTCTGCCAGGATAAAGCCGCCGGTGATTGCGTGATAGGCCATGCGCCGACCGCCGGGCGACTCCGGCTTTGCCTTGCACAGCAGACGGATAAACGCGTCGTGATCGAAAATTATCTCCGGGTCAAGATTGCGTGGAGGAGTAGGCATTCCTCCTCGATGGGAAAGGACGTGATGGATGGTGACGCCCCCCTTCCCGCAGGCGGCAAATTCAGGAATGTAGTGGCTGACAGGGTTCATCAGATGTATCAGGCCACGCTCATCCAACAAGTGGATGAGCATGGCGATGGCCACCTTGGATGCAGAAAACAGACAAATCGGGGTATCGGGTGTGACAAGGACTTTTTCTACGTCCGGCGCATCGTCAGGCCCATTTCCCCTCGTATGTCCAATTGCCCGTTTCAGTACGACTCTGCCCCGCCTGCGCAGGCAAAAGGAAATAGCGGGATGGACTCCACTGCGGTAGAGGTCTTCCACACCGGACCAGATGGCATTTACACCCTCCACTTCCATACCGGCTTCCGAAGGATTGGCTTCTTCTGCCGGTCTGAAGGTTGTAACGCAGGCCAGATCGTCCGGGATACGAATGGTTTTACAAGGAAAGATAGGCATTGAATGAACACCCGGGAACTGATTTTCACGGATAAGCACAGTTGTTGGTAATAGATGATTACCCCACTACATTGATGATTTGCGTTCCTCTGCGGCAAACTACTATAACAATTTTAAGGCGTGCAAAGGTTTTTATTGTTTCTGTGTTGTGCCGTTGGTAGAAAGAAAAGCACTGGAAATAACGATATTCGCATGGGTGCTGTTTCATCAGCACAGCAGCATACCCTGATGCGGTGGAAGGAAAATATCATCCGGATAATGCCCTTGTTATCAGCGGCTTTTAGTTAGCCTGCACAACCGGCACAGGTTTCCTGCGGTTGGGCAGTAGCCTTTCGCCCGCGTATCATTTCAAGGAAGCCTTCGATCCTGGTGGAAAACTGCCCCGGCATGTAGTTGTGGTCATCAACGCAATCGCCGTCAAGGCTGAGTAGCGGATAGCCTGCTTTATTCAATTCCCGTTTCAAAGTCGGCACGGCGGCGTTGTTTCTGCGGCAGCCCCAGGATGAAAATACTATTACGCCATCTACCTGGTATTTTTTTGCAAGCATCTTGGTGACTTCAACGCGGCGTTCCAAGGGTCCGTTATAGTGGTTTATAATAAGTTTTCTGGCAAGGCTTTCATACGGTTTGCGAGGGTCAAGCGCGTCCCAGTATACATGATTCGTTTCTTCAAATACGATTTTTACCCCTTGCTCTTTCTCCAGTTTTTCCAGGAAATCAATCTTAAAATAGGGCTTCAACTCCAGCCAGAATATCTTGATCAGGTCTTTTTTAGGCGCCAGATCCGGCTGTTTCTTCAGTTCGTCAATTTTCTCCCGTAATTCATCCGCCAGGGAGGAGAAGAATTGAAGGGACAGCTTCGAGCCGATTAATAGGTATGTTTGAAACATAAACCCCAGGGCATTGCTACCCGTCAACGGGCAATAGGGGTCTGTCCTTAACTCATTAATCTCAAGTATCTTTTCACGGGTCTGATTTGAGTATTGAATCGCCTTTTCAAACCCTTCCCGGGTCATCTTTTTTCCTGTCACCACCTCAAGCCGTTTCGTAAAATCTTCCAATTGTTTTGCAAGGTACTTTACGGAATAATCATCGGCTTCGTACGGCACGTCAAGAACGACGGTATCCTTTCCGGACACCGTTTCGCATATCTTCATCGTCTTTGTGTTATTGTCACATAAGGTCGTCGTCGCTGCCTGAAGGACGTTTTTAGGAAACAAGTTTCTTAAGGTATGGCCAATTGCAGAGCGGTGAAAGGTACAAATGTCCGTAGGAACCCCGAATGATTCCGCCTCTAAAAGACCGAGTGAACTCTGCCCAAGGTTCGCAAAAAGCGCGGCGCCGATTTCAAGACAAAAGGGATAGAGTCCCATCGCAAACAATATTTCAGAGGGGACAAACATCGTCGTCCAGATCGTAAGCTTGGGATGGGAGTATGTGTTGAACAAATGGATCACGCCGACGCGGGATTGTACGCGGAGGGATACCAATTCCTTTTTCTTGTTTCCACGAAAAAAGAAGTAGTATAACCGCATAAACCGTAGAAGCTCTTTGAACAGAAAGGGGGCGAAACGCATCAGTGTACGTTTTGCCCAAGCCTTGATTGTGCGATTAGATATCATAAATTAGCGAAGCAAAGCCTCAAACCGATAAAAAAGTACTTCTGAACACTCAAACACAAGCATCGTGCATCATGTCATTTCGAAGTGGAATTCAATTGTTCCAGGAATGCCTCTACCCGTGTTTTGATCTGCCCTTCGCTGCTCATCGTATAGTCGCAGTTGAGGTGAAGGAGGGGGACATTCTTTTCATGGAAGGTCTTTTTAATCAACGGATAATCAAGCAGATTGTGGTCACAGAATTTTAACGTGTGATAAATCGCGCCGTGAATGGATTTCTCCTGCATAAGGGTCAGCGCGTTATTGATCCTTTCCAAAACGTTGACCATGCGGGAGCATGGCGCACGTTTGATGTATCTTCTGGCAATGGAAAGGATAGGGTCGCTATCAACGGTAATCTGTGCGTCAAAATACCGGCTGCCGTTGCAGAGGTCTTCTGCAACCACCTTTGCGCCCGCATCTTCTATAACCTTTATAATGTTCTCGTTTTCCATAATACTGCCCCATACGAACAGGCGCGGCACGTTCCGCGTATCGCGAATATTTTCCACCTGCTTGGCGTAGTTGTTCAGGTATGCGGTAAACTTCTCAGGAAGGACGTTAACCCCCTTCTTTAGCAAGGAAAATATCTCATAACCGGAAGGTCCGACGTAACCATTCCAATACTTTTGCAGAAAGAGCCGCACCTTTTCTCTTGTGGTGTTGTAAAGGGAAATACTTCGGTTGATGTCGTCGTTATTAATCTTCAGGGTAAAATAACTTTCCATCTTTTCCTTGAAATTCTTCAGCAGGTTTGCAAAATACAAAACCGCGTCGTCATCGGTGTTTTTAGGGATATCAAGAATGTAGTTGAAGGTGTTTTTCTTTCCGTCCAGCTTTATCCATGCATCGTATAGCCGACGCATCCCGTCGCACGAATTGACAAAAACCATTCCTTTGAAATCATCCAAATAGCCGTTGAGTTTTTGATCGACGACCGCCTTAATGTAAGGGCAGATGTTGCTGCAAAGCACCTCATCGGCAGAGCATGATTCCTTGTCCGTGCCTTTGATCCTGACGGGATGAAACCCAGCAGCGCGTATAAGCTCTACCGGCGTATAGGAACAAAAGTACCCTATCTTTGGCAGGGTATTGTCTTCTGCTGAAAATTCTATGGTGGACGCTCCCGACGAACCGGACACACTACCGGACGAAGAGGAAGTAACCGGAGTAGCCTTCAACCGCGCCTTTTCCAGGGCGATTAACGCAGCTCCGAGCGCGCCGTTGATTTGAGGCTCGTCCGCTATCTTAATTTTGCAGCCGAGAGTTCTCTCTAATTCCGTTACCACCCCAATGTTCTTCGCAACGCCGCCCGTCATGACAACCTCTTCTTCCAGCCCGATCCTCTTTACCTGGGCAGTGATGCGTTTGGCGATAGAAATGTGCAATCCCCTGCATATATCAGCGGTCTTATGGTCGGCGCCAACGAGTGACACCACCTCCGATTCCGCAAAAACCGTGCACAGGCTGCTGACGGAGACATTATCCTTCCCCGCCAAAGAGATACCGCCCATATCCTCCAGCTCTATTTCGAGGGTCCTGGCCATTACCTCTAGAAAGCGCCCCGTTCCGGCGGCGCACTTGTCGTTCATAACGAAGTCCAGCACATTTCCGCTTGCATCGACCTTGATAACTTTGCTGTCCTGTCCGCCGATATCAATAATCGTTCTTGCGTTCGGGAAATAATAGTTAGCGCCCTTTGCATGGCAGGTAATCTCCGTTACCACTTCCTGGGCAAACGGCACCTTTATGCGCCCGTAGCCGGTGGCGACAATATAATCAATGTCCTTTTCTGATAGTTTATGTTCCGTAAGTATTTGCTGGTAAGTCTTCTCACCGGCCTTCTTACTGCTGGCCCCGGTTGGGATAATCACGGAAGAAAGGATTTCCTTCTTCTCGTTTAACAGAACTCCGTTGGCCGACATTGAACCAATATCGATTCCTATCGTATACATTCTTTACAGAATCTCCTTAAATTGTATGATTAATTAGTTATTCAGGTTCCGGCTTTGGCGGTAACAAACTCATCCAAATGTTGAACACAAAAAGACCTGCCGATACAACCAGCACGATAGCAAAGATTTCCGCCAGCGGGTGTAATGGACGAAAACTCACCATCCCCACAAGGCCGATATTTGCAAGATAAAATTGTAAATTGCCCAACTTCGGATAGGCCAAAGGCGTGCCAGAAAACCTCGGCAGGATATGATAACCCACCCCAAAAACAATCATGGACATCCACCCCAACAGGTTGAGATGCACGTGAGCAAAAAGCAACTGGGCCGGATAACCCTTCATGAAAATCATAAGCACGCCAAGTATGGCCGCAATGAAGAAATATATCAGGCTGGCACGGACGAAATTCTTGGAAAGAGGACTCATAATATTCTATTAAACTCCTTCACAAACAGACCGGTATGGATAAACACACATCGTTACAAAAATATTAAAAAGCTCAGGATATATCAAAAATATGAATTGTCAAACAAAAACCACTATCGTTTAACCTCGCTCACAAGCCACAGCTTAGGCATAAAAACTATTTATGCCGCGGATTTATGCAGAGACCCACGAATTCCCTCGTTCCCATGCTCCAGCTTGGGAATGTACCTGCCTCTGAAGCTCCAGCTTCCTATTCTGTAACATTTTAGTCTTTTGAAAAACAACCCCGGAGGGGTGAAATATTAATCGCTAAAATGCCAAAAACGATAAATTCCCACAGGAGCGATATATTGCTTAGTTATTTTAATTATAGCATTTAACGCAGCAAACAGCAACCCCCGCATATAAACATAAAATGCCGTAGGCATGATATATTTAAAACCCAATTGTTCTACTACCAAATATATCGTTCCTACGGAACTAATATTGTTTCTCCGGCTATTTTCTACCAATATTTCGTTCCTAACGGAACTTTACAACTCATTCATTACGCAACAGACAGGATAAGGTCTTGGTATTTCTCCTTTACTTTGTTTTTTATTTCATGTTTAATATTTTTATAACAATAAAAGGCTTCTTTATAATATTAAGGAGAAAATAATGGCCAAATTAGAAAGGGCGCTTATCAGCGTTTCCGACAAGACGGGGGTTGTAGAGTTTGCCAGAGAATTGCAGCACTTAGGGATGGAAATCGTTTCCACGGGCGGGACTTCCAAGTTGCTGAAAGATAACGGCATCCGGGTTGTGGAGATATCGGAACATACCGGGTTTCCGGAGATTATGGACGGACGCGTCAAGACGCTCCATCCAAAGGTTCACGGTGGGTTGCTGGCATTAAGAAACAATGAAACACACCAAAAGCAAATGAAGGAATTGGGTATTAAGCCCATTGATATGGTAGTGGTAAACCTCTATCCCTTCGAAAAAACCATCGCCAAAGCAGGGGTAAGCCTGGAAGAGGCGATTGAAAATATTGACATCGGCGGACCTTCTATGATCCGCTCCGCCTCTAAAAATTACAAGGACGTTATCGTCGTGGTAAACCCACACCGGTATGAATTTATTATCGATGAACTCAAGGCCAACCACAACGACGTTTCAGAAGAGATGCGCTTCGAACTGGCCATCGAGGCATTCAGGATGACCGGCCGCTACGACCGGATCATCGCCAACTACTTCGACGGCCTGGATAAAGAAAAAGGCGGCTATCCAACCGCCCTCTCCCTCGACTATAACAAGCGGCAACCCCTGCGTTACGGTGAAAATCCGCATCAGACGGCTGCGTTTTACGTGGAAGAGAACGTTCAGGAACCTTGCGTATCAAACGCCCAGCAGTTGACGGGAAAAGAGCTATCCTACAACAACATCATCGACCTCAATGCCGCCCTCGAACTGGCGAAGGAGTTCGAGCGCCCTTCGGCAATCGTAATAAAGCACACCAACCCTTGCGGCGTAGCGTCTGCCCAAACCCTTGCGGAGGCATATAAGAGGGCATACAGCAGCGACCCCATCTCCGCGTTTGGATGCATCCTGGGATTGAACAAGATCGTGGACATTGCAACCGCGGAAGCTATTACGGAGCCGGGACACTTTGTTGAGGCTATCATCGCCCCGGAGTTCGAGAAAGAGGCCATTGAAATACTGACAACGAAGCGCAAATGGGGAAGCAGCTTGCGGCTGTTAAGAACCGGCGCATTCTCTCCCAACGCAACCGATACCCGTGCGTATGATATGAAGCGGGTAGTTGGAGGGCTGCTTTTACAGGGGAGGGACTTGTCTATTTATAATCCGGCGGAACTCAAGGTTGTTACCAAAAGGAACCCAACGGAACAAGAAATGGCCGATCTCCGCTTTGCCTTTATTGTTTGCAAGCACGTGAAGTCTAATGCCATTGTACTCGTTAAGGATGAAACGGTTGTGGGCGTCGGTGCCGGCCAGATGAGCCGTATTGATTCCACAGAAATTTCCATAAAAAAGGCGGGGCAGCGGATTAGCGGCACGGTAATGGCGTCCGACGCGTTCTTCCCTTTCCGTGACAGCATTGATGCGGCAGTATGGGCCGGCGTAACGGCAGTTATACAACCGGGCGGTTCAAACAAAGACGATGAATCAATTGCCGCCGCCAATGAACACAGTATTGCAATGGTATTTACCGGACAGCGGCACTTCAGGCACTAAATCATAAGCCTCATTTGGGAGAATTTTATGAATAAATACATACCGCTTCTCTGTATTCCCTTGTTGCCTTTTTTAGGCTGCTCTACCACCCCTGATATGGCGAGATACAAGGCAGACAATGCTGCAAGCCGACGGTTGGAAAAGAGGATCGATGACCTATCGGGCACGATTTCTCTCTTGGTAAACGACGGCAACCGGTTGCATACCGATTTAGTAGAGGTTAAGGCTCTCACCAGGGATGTCCAGCGAAAGACCGATGGATTGGCAACGTCCTTAAGGGATTTGGAAGAACGCCTGGATGGCGTCGTTTCATCCTTAAAAGAAAAGACCGCGGCGGCCTCGCCACAACCGGAAAGCAACGCAACGCCCGATCAAACACCGCTTACAGACTTCAACAAGCTGCTGGAAAAGGTCATATCTGACGTCCGGCAAGTGGTATGCAGTGAGAAAAAGGACGCTACTGCCGGCGAGCAAACAAAGCCGTCATCCCCCGAAGGCACGCCTGCGGTAGAGACCCAAAGCGCCGGTGCGGATAAAAAAGAAAACGTTCAGAAGGAAGCGGTAAGACTGGTAGTTGAAAACACGCCGAAGGCACCTGAAGAAAAGAAGGCGGTTGAAGCGCCTTCAATCCACTCCGTCCACTCAGTCCACCAAGTCCTACCTGAAGAAAAGACGGTTGAAAGCATACAAGCGGGGTCAGAGACCGCAAAGCAGACGAGCGAGCCGAAGGCTGACGCCGCCCCGCCAAAACAGGACGCCGCCGTTGCCAACCTACTCAGCGAGCCACGCACAAGAGAACCCTATTTGAAAGAGGCCATAGGCCGATTAGCGGAAAAGGTATTTCCTGATAACAAGGGCATACGGTGGAACATCATTAGCTTTGAACACAAGGCACATTTGACCCATACGGAGGCAGAACCACTGCAAGCCGACCTGGGCTGTCCGCGTTTTAAATTTGTCGTATCCTTTAAAACCCCGGAAAACCCCAATATTATTGGAACATACAGCTTTACCAACGGCCAATACACCCCCTATTTCCCAAAAAAGAAATAGGCCGTTGTCTAAATTCATTAAAAACCTTCCATACAGGAAACCACGACCATGCCAAAAAACCAATTTGGACTTATAGGATTAGCCGTTATGGGGCAAAACCTGGTCTTAAACGCCGCCGACCACGGTTTTCGCGTCTCCGTTTACAACCGCTCAGCAGATAAAACCAATGAATTCCTTGCAGGCGAGGCCAAAGGCAAAAGCATTACCGCCGCTTATACCCTAAGGGAATTTGTGGACAGCCTGGAACGCCCCCGCATCATTCAAATCATGGTCAAGGCCGGCATAGCAGTTGATGAGGTTATCAACCAGTTAAAACCACTGCTGGATAAGGGCGACATCGTTATTGACGGCGGCAACTCCTTTTTTCCAGACACCGAGCGGCGTGCAAAGGAATTAGAAGCAGTCGGCCTGCGCTTTATCGGTATGGGCGTTTCGGGCGGCGAAGAGGGCGCCCGGCACGGCCCAAGCCTCATGCCCGGCGGCACGCGCAAGGCTTACGCCTTTATTGAGCCGATCATGAAGGCCATTGCCGCAAAAGCCCCGGCAGATAACGCCCCCTGCGTCGCCTATATAGGACCGGGCGGGGCAGGCCACTACGTTAAGATGGTTCACAACGGCATTGAGTATGGCGACATGCAGCTCATCGCCGAGGGTTACGCCCTGCTCAAGGCTACCATCAACCCATCGGCGGATGAGTTTCACCAAATATTCAGCGAGTGGAACAAGGGGGCGCTCTCCTCCTTTCTTATCGAAATCACGGCAGACGTCTTTTCTAAAATTGACGACAAAACGGGCAAACCCTTGGTTGATTTGGTGCTGGACAAGGCGGGACAGAAGGGAACCGGCAAATGGACCAGCCAAAACGCCCTTGATATCGGCGCCGCCATCCCCACCATAACGGCTGCAGTGGATGGGCGTTTTCTCTCTTCATTAAAGGATGAGCGCGTGGCCGCATCCAAAATACTCCAGGGACCGCGGGGATCATATACCGGCAGCCGTCAAAAGATCATCAATGGTGTGCGCGCGGCCCTCTATGCGTCAAAAATCTGCTCCTACGCGCAGGGAATGACCCTGCTCAGAAAGGCATCGACCGAGTACCATTACGACCTTGATTTACACGAAATCGCCCGCATCTGGCGCGCCGGCTGCATCATCCGCGCCAGGCTACTTGACGTCATCATGCACGCTTACCGCCGTAATCCGGCGCTACCCAGCTTACTCGTAGACGATGAACTAAAGCTCGCCATCCAGAATAGCCAGGACGACTGGCGTTTTGCCGTAAAAACGGCCATAGACCTGGGTGTGCCGGTAAATGCCATCAGCGCATCCCTGTCCTACTTCGACGCATACCGCACAGAACACCTCCCGGCCAATCTTATTCAGGCGCAGCGCGATTACTTCGGGGCACACACCTTCGAAAGGATTGACCTACCGGGGATATTCCATGCAAACTGGAAGGGATAACGAAAGAATTGGCCGCGGATTTACGCGGATAGACGCGGATTTTCTGCCGGTTTCATCTTGTAGCGCGGGGGTTCATCCCCCGCTGGGCGTGCATACCCAACGCCATTGCCGACCATGAAGGCCGGCGTGGTAGCGCAGGCTGGAAGCCTGCGCTACTTTCTGTCAGTATAAGCCCCGTAGGGGCAACCGCTAATAGGCAGACAATTCATTGCCTGTTTACAAGCAAACGAACCATAAAGTCCCGTAGGGACGACTGAAAATAAGGTAAATACCCATCGAAAAACTTTGCTTGTGTAACACATATACCGATACCGAGTGCATTCCCTAATTTTTGTAAAACCTTTGTCCTGGTAAGGTCAGCTAGAAACGTCAATGCATTCAACCGTCCCTACGGGACTAAAAATTCCGGCCTCTGGTCCCACCGATAAATCGGTGGGCTATTTCCATCTGTCCCTATGGGACAAAATGCAAATTTACAAAAAGTTGGGAATACACCCTACATACCGCCGGCATACGGAATCAAGGCATTGCCCTTACCGCTCGAACATAGTGTTTAACATTGCCATCCGTGTATGCATAGTCGCAAAAACCGGCGTCAAACCAGACGACCCAGGCCGTGCCTTCCCTCCTGCAATCGGACGTCCATACCCTTGTCTGACGCGGGTCAAACAACGGGTTTGCGTATGAATTGCCACCTTTATTTGCCGGTTCCACCAATGAAATGGCCTCCTCCATGGTAGGCAAACGCCAGTCATCGTAACCGGCAAAACGGTCTTTGTTCAGCATGGAGACGTAGATTTTTGCATCCTGGTAGTTTATATCTTTAACGGAACCCGTTTGCTGCCATGTTAAACCGCAGGCATGGTCATACACAACCATTCCATCATTCTGCGTCTCATACTTATGGGAAATACCCGCGCCGGAAGGGTTCCGACGGGCATCAAACAATCCCTTGTTCTTCAGCATACTATGCACCGCCTCCGGCGACAGCCCCTTTTCCGGTGTATTGCGCAACACGATACCGGTAGCCAAAGAACACGCCGTATCCACCGTTCCGCCTGGTTCTGAAAGGGCAACTCCACTATTTACGCCCACCAGCACACCCCAACCAAGTATTGAGGAAAAAAACAGCACGATGGCAGAAGGCACAAACCGTTTCTGCTGACACGGTATCTTATTACCGTAATCTTTTTGCGTGATATCCTGCATAACATCTCCTGATAAAAACCTTTCAGCAAACGCAACGAAACACCTACAACGGGGAATACTGATGGATGTATTGATTTAACGCGGGGTTGCACGGGAAGGAGCGAAGAAACCCCGCCCCTACGAGGCAGAATATTGGGCAAAGGCTATCCACTGAGTGTCTTAGAAGTCCAGCAATTAGTGCGGGGTTATTATGGTATTGTAAATGTCCACTATCGTATCGGTGGCAAGGTACTGAGTTGACATCGCATATTCGTATTCGTAAGGTTGTTTTATGGTAACCATGCCCGATGAGGTATTCACCTTTGTTACACGGTACCAGATGTGGTTATTGGTGTTACAAATAAAGCTGTTGACGGTAATATTGTTAATATTCGATACACCGTAAAGGGTTGAATTGTTATGCATGAAAGAGGCGGTGCCGGTGCTTACCGAATAATCTTTGTAAAGGGCAATCTGCTGTCTGAAGAGATAGGTCTCACCGATGGTGGTTGAAGTGCCGTCGGCTGGCGTGTTCATATCTATGGGCACCAAGGCGACGGTCCATCCATAGCGTTGATTGCCCGATACGGTAACCGTGCCGGTAGCGGGGTAAAAGTAGCACGTGGGGGTGGTTGTTCCGGAGATAAATTTTGCGATATCGTAGATATCACAGTCAGCCCCCCCCGTGTTCCCGGCGGGATATTTGTAAGATGCATAAGCAATGGGGGTTTCTGCGGAGATTGCGCCCGTTGTGGTTTTTATTATTTGATCCGTTTGGTGTATGCCCACGGGGATCAATGCCATTACGCCAAAAAGCCCTATCGCTAATACAAAGATTGCGATAAGCACTTCAATGAGGGTAAATCCTCGCTCTTTATTATGCGAAGCAAGAGACATAATTGTCCGCTCCATAAAAGGTTTATCTGCGATAAAATGTGTGAAGTTAGACCTTTGGTGTCTTTTTCATGTAGAGCGAAGAGCCTCTTCGCTCTACAAAAGCCGCTGTCATCATTTTTTCATCTGAGAGGTATTACCGACGATAGTCCGGCTCGTCGTTGTGCCTGTTTTTGTATCCTTCAAAGTGATAATGATGTCCTGGGGGCTGGTAATCCCCGGCGTGGTATGGGTAATGCCATTGGGCTCAAAGTAGACCGTGACTGTTCCCGATGTAAAACTGACAGGCGCACTGCCTGCCACCTCATACTGCCAAAATCTTATATACTTTGGGAGCCGATATAGCCTGTTTACGGTACGCGTTCCGTCCGCATATCCCAAAGTTAAGGAGCATGGTTCCAATTTCGAGGCGGTATAGTAATCGGCATTCAATAGTAAAGTACTCTGGCTCCGGCTTGTTACCGCAGCGGTTTTTGCAGAAAGGATGCTGCCTTGCAGGGTGTTAACACCTTCGTCCAGACCTCCATGCAAGAAGACGGGAAGTATCATGGCGGAAAGGAGGCCGATGATGGTCATGGTTACGATTAATTCGATCAGGGTAAAGCCCTTGTTTTTCACCGGTAATCCTCGAAGTATAGGAATTTCAATGCTGTTGTAGGGGCGAAGCATTCCGATTCATTCCCACGCAGAGCGTGGGAATGAGTTGGTGTAGGGACACGGTGCCCGTGTCCCTACGTGTGAACACAAAAAAGCAGCCGAAGGCCTTATTTAATGTGCAGGAAATTCAAACCGACTTTGTAGTGGCAAGGCGCGCCTTGCCACTACGCTGTTGAATGTCGCCGTAGGCCTCATTTATCGCTCTTGCTATTTGGCGCCTAAACCCTCCATCAGCTTAATCAGCGGTACAAACATAGCAATTACGATAAAACCAACCGCTCCGCCGAGAAAAACGATCATCATCGGTTCTATAAGGCTAACCATTGCTTCTACGGCCCTGTCTACTTCGTCGTCATAATTATCAGACACCTTCGTGAGCATCTTGTCCAGTTCACCCGTCTCTTCCCCCACCTCAATCATATTGATGACCAGTTCATCGCAAACCTTAGCGGCCCGTAAGGGCTTTGTAATCGTTTCCCCGCCACGTATGCTGTCGTGGATGTTTTGGATGGCCTTTGCCATTGCGGCATTTCCCGTGGCGTCTTTGACGTTGTTAAGCGCCTCCAGGATGGGCACGCCGCTTGAACTCAGGGTTGCCAGGGTACGCGCAAATTTTGAAATGGTAGATTTGTTTATGATAGCGCCGAGAACGGGTATTTTAAATTTCATCCTGTCGATGATTAAGCGGATACTCTTAATCTTTCCCAGGAGCTTATAAAGGGTAAACGCACCGATGGGTATGGTAGGAATGAACACCCAATTGTTTTTCAAAATCGTGCTGAAGGCGATGAGTAGCTTCGTTGGGAGCGGTAATTCCAATTCCAGTTCCGCGAAGATTTTTGCAAAATTGGGGATGATAAAGATCATAAGCCCCATCAAAATACCCGACGCTGCAAGCATGACAACGCTCGGATAAATCATGGCGCTGACAATTTTCCTTATCAGCCGCTCAATCTTTTCCCGGAAATCTGCCAGACGCTGGAGAATAATGTCAAGGGCGCCGCCGACCTCACCCGCCTTTACCATGTTAACGTATAGTTTATCGAAGACCCTGGGATGTTTTGAGAGCGCTTCGGAGAAGGTGCTTCCACCTTCAACGTCTTCTATAACCGCCAACAAGGTTTTTTTCAACAATCCCCTTCTTGCCTGTGCCGCAAGTATCTTCAGTCCACGTATGATAGGAAGTCCGGCATCCTGAAGCGTTGAGAGTTGGCGGGTAAAGGCGGTGATAACCTTTGATTTAACGCCACCGATGGTAATGGACATCCCTTTGGATTTTTTCTTGGTGGGCGCCGTTCCGGAAGACGCCTTATCCCCTTTTTGATGGGTTTTTACTTCTTTTACATTGGAGGGGAAATAGCCCATCCCGCGTATTTTTACCACGGCCTCGTCCGGTGTTGACGCCTCAACCTTGTCTTTTACCGTTTGTCCCTTATTGTTGACCGCGCTGTATTGGAAAATGGGCACCTTCTATACCTCTTTTTTGGCAAAAATATTTCCACTAAATTCTTGCACAGGCTGGAAGCCTGTGCCACCGGATTCCCTGTTTTATTCCTGCCGGAAACTCAACTGTTTTTTGAAAACATTACGCCAGTATTGTTTCCCTAACGACCTCGTGTATCGTCGTTAAGCCATGATAGATAGCCGAGAGGCCGCCGTCGCGCAAGGTGTTCATACCCGCTTTCTTAGCGGCAATTCTTATGGTATTTGTGCTAGCCCCTTCGATAACCAGTCGCCGCAATTCCTCATTCATCACCATCATTTCAAATATCCCCATACGCCCCTTGTATCCGATATTGCGGCAACGGTTGCAGCCCTTGCCTTGATAAAATTTTTTTCCCTGGATTTCATCCTTAGTAAGTTCCAGTTCCATTAAAGACTCATGGGTGGGGACGTATTCTTCTTTGCAGAATTCACATATCTTTCTCACCAGGCGCTGGCTTATAACGGCTTCTACCGTTGCGGATATCAGATATGGCTTGACGCCCATATCGATGAGGCGTGTTACCGTAGTAGGCGAATCATTGGTATGTAGTGTACTAAAAACAAGGTGGCCTGTCAATGCCGCCTGAATAGCGATCCTGGCCGTTTCCTCATCCCGTATTTCGCCCACAAGAATAACGTCCGGGTCCTGCCGCAAAATTGCCCTTAAACATTGCGCGAACGTTACTCCCAGTGATGAATTTATCTGCACCTGGATAAGGCCTTCAACGTCGTACTCTACCGGGTCCTCCGTGGTAATAATCTTTGTGTAAGCATCATTCAGACGATTGAGCGCCGCATACAACGTGGTTGTTTTTCCGGAGCCGGTGGGTCCGGTGACAAGGATTATTCCATTGGGCTTGTTCAATAGTTGCAGCATCAGCTTTAAATCCTCGGGACGGGCAAATAATGTCTCCAAATTGAGCGATACGGCGGATTTGTTCAGCAGTCGCATGACGACACTTTCGCCGAATTTTGTCGGAAGCGTGGAGACGCGGAGATCGATCGGCGTACCGCCGACGTTCAACTGTATGCGGCCGTCCTGCGGCATTCTTCGCTCTGAAATATCCATACCCGCCATAACTTTAATCCTTGAAACAATGGGTATACCCAGTTGCTTCGGGGGAGCGATTTTCTCGTAGAGTATGCCGTCCACGCGGTACCTGATTTTAAATCCCGACTCAAACGCCTCAAAGTGGATATCGCTTGCCTTGTCAAGGATGGCGTCCATAAACATAAGGCCAACCCACTTTTTAACGGGTGCGGTGTCCGCAATTTTCTTCAGCTCTTCAATATCTATGTAATCGCCTTTGGTCGTCGCGGCACCCCCTTCATCCGTGAACTCCAAAAGAAGTTGTTCTATAGATTCGTGCTTTTTGGGATAGTATTTTTCTAAGGCGCGGTTAACGGTGTCTTTGTGGCAAAGCACCGGTTTCAGTGAATACTTGAGCATTAACCGGAGGTCGTCCAGAGCGCCAAAATCCAGGGCATCCGCCATAGCGACGGTAACGGTAAGGGAATCCTCTTTAATGCTGATGGGAACGACTCGATAGAGTTGGGCAATGGCAGGTGGGATAATATCGATGACGATGCTTGGCACGTCCATGTTGTCTATATTGACGATCTCCAACCCCAGGTAATCGCCCAACGCCTGACAGATCTGTTCATCCGTCACGTAGCGGAGATTGACCAGGATGTCGCCCATCAAACCGCCTTTTTGCTTTTGTATAACAAGCGCTTCCTGGATTTGCTCATTTGTGACAAGCCCTCTATCCATTAGCACTTGTCCAAAAAGCCTTCTCTTTGCCTCGGACTTTAAATCTGTTTTTATTTTTTCAAGTGTTGGCATACTAAGATAATACCGTCGTTTTTCTCATCATTAGATTGTATAGGAATTTCAAACTGGTAGCGCAACCGTCTCGGTTGCGCGGATGAAAGTTGCCGAATGCCTATTTTAAACCGGTTCGCATGTACCCACCCGATAGGGAGATGAACTGATTTTCAATCATCGGAGCCTGCAACCGAAAACACCTCTTCCAGGGTGATTTTACCATCTTTTGCCTTTCTCAGGCCGTCTTCCTTAAGGGTCGTCATACCGGACTCCCTGGCAACCCTTCGGATATCGTCGGTGGGAGCCATGCGGTACGTCATGTCACGCAGCGTTTCATTCAGTTCCATAAGCTCATAAATACCCAGTCTGCCCCGATAGCCGATGTTGTTACACTCCTTGCATCCCTTGCCTTTGTAAAAGGGCGTTCCTTTTAACTTCTCAGGATTAAACCCCATTGCGAGCAACTGATCGGCAGTATATTCAATCCGCTCTTTACACTGTTTACAGATGCGCCTGACCAATCGCTGAGCCAAAATGCCCTGTAGTGAGGTGGCAACAAGAAAGGGTTTTACCCCCATGTTGATGAGCCTGGTAATGGTGGAAGGCGCGTCATTGGTGTGAAGGGTGCTGAGAACGAAATGGCCGGTCAATGCGGCGGCGATTGCGATATCAGCCGTTTCGGCGTCGCGTATTTCTCCCACCATGATGACATTCGGGTCCTGACGGAGCATGGTTTTCAATATGATGGGAAAAGTTAGCCCTATTTTTTCATTTGCCTCGCTTTGATTGATACCGGCAATGGTATATTCCACGGGGTCTTCGGCGGTAATGATTTTGGTGCCGGCTTTATTGAGTTCGTTCAGGGTGGCATAGAGGGTGGTTGTTTTACCGCTTCCCGTCGGCCCGGTAATCAGCAGTATGCCGTTTGGCCTTCTAATAATGGCTTGCAGCCTCTTAAAATCACTTTCGTAAAAATTAAGATTGTTGAGGTTCAGCAGCGCCGCCGATTTTTCGAGGAGGCGCATTACGATACTTTCCCCATAAATAGAGGGCAGACAAGATACGCGGATGTCCATATCGGCGCCCTTGTACTTAAGGCCGATGTGGCCGTCCTGCGGCCTCCTTTTTTCAGAAATGTCTATCGAAGCAAGTATCTTAATCCTGGAGGCAATGGAATCCTGCAATCGTTTTGGCAGCGTGTCCGCTTCCTGGCATACCCCGTCAATACGATACCGTACCCGCACCTTGTTGTAAAAAGGCTCTATATGAATATCGCTGGCGCGTGAAGCAACCGCCCTGTTGATAATCAAAGAAACCAATTGAATGATGGGTCCGTCATCCTCTATTGCGGCTGCTTCCTCGTTAAACTTTTTTACCTGTTCAATTTCAATCTCTTCGACGGAAACCTGCTGGTCAGCCATTTCCTTCAAGAGGGTATTTACACTATCTACCGACTCATGCTCATAATACTTGCGTATGGCATTTTTGATATTCTCCGGCGTAACAAGCACGTATTTGATGTCGGCATTCAGCACAAACCGTAAATTGTCTATAAACCCAAGGTCGGGATGGGAGCATACGGCGATGGTAACAATGCCATTTTTTTTAGAAACCGGTATGATTTGGTTTTTTTTTATGGCGTGGACTTGCAATAAACCGATAATTTCCGGCGGGATGTTAATTTTTACCAGATCAATGGTAGAGGAGTCGCCCAAATTCATCTGGTGTTGAAAAAGTTCCTGATAAGTTGCATAGCCAAGTTTGACAGCAGCATCTTCGAACTCGCCCTTCTCTGCCTTAGCGAGCGCCGTAGCCTTCTCAAATTGTTCTTGGCTTATAATACCGTTTTTGAGTAGAGACTCAGAAAATGAAGGGAGTATATCCGCCATAATAAATTAACTTGAATTGTCCTCGTAATAGATATAAAATTTCCTTTCTCAGTCACATACAACTCATACTATAGTATAATTTCGTCTTTCTTTCAATAGCGATGCCCCGTTAAACTACTGAAACCACAGATTACACAGATTGCACAGATTAAAAAAGGCCGGAGAGACAACCACCTCAATGCCTGGCGCTGCTACGCCGCAACCAAGCCTCCATTGGAAAAGAGGGATAAGGCGCTTCTTCTCGTTCCCAAGCTCCAGCTTGGGAATGCGCCTGTGCCGGAAGCTCTTGCTTCGCTTTTTTTCAGAGGAGCGTTATAATGTTTTACGCACCTTATATGCCGCTCCTCTGGAGCTTGATCTTGGTGTAGATTCTTTTTCTATTAACATACCGCTCCTCACGGAGCTTTTACAGAGTAACACTCTATTGCAGGTACTACGTGAACTAATTACGAACGCTAAAAGAAACAGTGGGTTTTACTAATCCAAAATCTGTGTAATCTGTGAAATCTGTGGTTTCAAGCTTTTTTTTCCCGTCTGAGGCCTTGCCTCGCTGATCAGGTATTTTACTATGGAACTGTTACAATACATCTTAAATCACATTGAAGACGTCTCCACGAGCGCTTATGACCATGCCCGTGCAGCCTTTAGCGCTCTTGCCATTCCATCCGGCAGTCTTGGACGGCTGGAAGAGTTGGCGATTGTATACGCCGCGGCAAAAGGCGATGTAAATCATAAAATAAAACACAAAAAGGTATTTACCATGGCCGGCGACCACGGCGTTGCAGTAGAAGGCGTGAGCGCCTTCCCGCAACAAGTTACTATGCAGATGGTAAAAAACTTTCTCGAAGGCGGCGCCGCCGTTAACGTGCTGGCGCGCCATATCGGCGCAAAGGTAATCGTCGTGGATTGCGGAGTTGCAGCAGACGTTACAACGCTTACGCCCTCAAACCAATGCGGAAACCAGGCATTGAAGATTAAAAAGGTCGGATTGGGCACGAAAAATATGGCCGTAGGGCCGGCCATGTCAAGGAGCGAAGCTATTCAATCCATTGAGGCGGGCATTGAAGCCCTCGAGGAAGAACTCCAGGACGGGCTGGACATTATTGGCACAGGCGACATGGGTATAGCCAACACCACCCCAAGCAGCGCAATCCTCGCCGTCCTGGGGAATGTAGACGTGGATACGGCAACCGGTAGAGGAACCGGGCTAAACGAAGAGTCCTTACAGAAGAAGATTCGGGTAATAAAAAAGTCCATTGAGGTAAACAAGCCTAATCCTCACGACCCGATCGATGTATTGGCAAAGGTGGGCGGATATGAGATTGGCGGAATTGCGGGATTATGTCTGGGGGCGGCCCATCATCGTATACCGGTGGTGCTGGACGGCTTCATCTCTACCGCCGGCGCCATGATCGCTAACGCGCTGGAACCCAGGGTAAACCGGTATCTCATCGCATCGCACGTTTCAGCCGAAAAGGGTCATAAATTAATGCTAAAGCACTTGGGTAAATCCCCCTTGCTGGATTTACACATGAGGCTTGGTGAAGGAACCGGCGCCCTATTGGGCATAAACCTGGTAGAGGCTGCAGTGAAACTGCTACATGAAATGGCGACTTTCCACGATGCGGGGGTGTCAAAGCCGTGCCAGAAGTGAGGTCTTGAATAAATAATCCGAACGATTGGCAATCCCTGGGAAATAGAGGTGTTTCGGCCATAGATGTTAAGTTAGCGGCGGGATGCTTCTCTCGTTCCCAAGCTCCAGCTTGGGAATGCGCCTGTGCCAGAAGCTCCTGCTTCGTTTTTTTCAGAGGAGACGTTTTCTGACTCAAAGCAGAGCTTTTGCTGCAATCCCGTTCCCAAGCTGGAGCTTGGGAACGAGGTGGAATTTCCGTACCGTTGTTGGCCACCATGCACGGACAAACAGGGTTTGTCCGTGCCACCACAAGGGTCTCTTATCCCAAGTCCTTTGGGGATCAGGAGGAATTCGATTGTGGTTTGCTGTGCTGTGTGGTTACGGCTTTGTTTCGAATGACACCTCTTTTCCGTAGGTAATGCCATCCTTGTTTTCGGCAGCAACATGATAATAATAAGTCATCACATTTTTCAGCCCCTGCGCCGTATAGCTAACCTTCCGGTCTTTTTCCCCTTCAATAGTCCTCTTTGGGGATTTATTTAGGTAGGGGCCGCCGGGTACCGTTCCCCATTCAAACCAGACGTCTGTTTGCAGCCGATTTGCATTCACCGTTGCATTTAGCCTTGCAGAGGTTGTTGTGACTTTTGTGGCTGACTCTGTTCTGGCTGTTGGTGTATGGATGCTCGTTGCGTAGAGGATATCGTAACTAAGCGGGTCCTGATAGCTAATATGCACCCGGCCCGTTGCGTCCAATGTCATGGAGTTAAAACCACCCGTTCCTACGGTAGTCATTGTCCATTCACCTGAAACATTATTTGCATATTTGATAACAGTGTTCTTTGCGTCAAAATAGCTGATATGGGCTTTACCTTTTTTGTCTAATGCCAGATTGGTAAAATAAAACCCACCATCTTCAGCGCCATTTCTTTCCTGGCTTTCTACGGCTGTTATTATCCATTTTCCGGATTTGTTGGTAATGTACTTTAACTTAAAGAGTGCATTGTATTCCGTGTAGCTAATGTGTACCTTGCCGGCTGCATCAAGCTTCAGGGAAGAATCAAAACCCGTACCTTGTGTAGTGTCTATAGGTTTCGATACCCAAGCGCCGCTGGCATTGGTGGCATAGTGGAGGGCAGTATGATTATACTCTCCACCATAATAGCTAATGTGCGCGTGATTGGAGTCGTCCACCGCAATAGAGGTGTGCATACCGATATCACCAAATTGAGCAACCTTGGTCGTTATCCAAACACCGCCGGCATTGGTGGCATACTTAAGATACTTATTTTCCATATCTAAATAACTGATGTGGACATAACCGGAGTTGTCTATTGCAATGGAGCTATCACGACCGACGCCGTTGCTTTTTCCTTTATCTACCGTAGTTGTCACCCAAGCGCCGCCTGCATTTGTGGCATACTTGAGAGCGCCATCATAATAGCTGATGTGTATACCGTTATTGGCGTCTATCGCAATAGAATCAGCGCCTGCATAATCACTATCATCAACCATGGTTGCTACCCATTCGCCGGAGGTATTGGTGGCGTACATGAGAGAGTCACCCCAATAGCTGATGTGCGCGTTACCGGATGCATCAAGCGCAAGTAAACCACCACCTCTGAATTCACTCTGGTCAATCAGAGCGGTTTCCCATGTCCCTGATGCGTTAGTAGCGTATTTGAGATGACGGTTGTTATTCTCAAAATAGCCGATGTGTGAATTGCCTGAGACGTCCACCACTAATGAGGCAAACAGACCCGCGTCTCCGTTATTATCCACGGTTGTTGTTACCCATGACCCGGATAGGTTGGTGGCATACATAAGGCTGTTGCTTCTGTAATAGCCGATGTACACATGACCCGCCGTATCCAGCGCCAGGGAAGTATACAAAGGCCAATATCCTTTACTGTCCACTGTAGCCGTTACCCATGCCCCGGATACGTTGGTAGCATACATGAGGCCATTGCCGTGATAGCTGATGTGAGCATGACCAGAGGCGTCTACCGCTATCGAATTATCTTCACCAATCTCCGGAGTATCCACTATAGCGGTAATCCATTCCCCTGATACATTGGTGGCATACTTGAGTGACATAGTCCCAAAATAGCTGATATGTACATAACCGACAGCATCTACCGCTATGGAGTTTGACAGGTAATGATGTCCACTGTCTATTATCGTTGTCACCCACTCCCCTGACACATTGGTAGAGTATCTGAGGCGGTAGTCATCGGTATAGCTGATATGAGCGTGGCCGGAGGCATCCACCGCTATGGAATTATAAAAAACTGCATATCCGCCAGTGCCGACATTTGTTATTACCCACGCCCCGGATGCGTTAGTGGCATACTTGAGCGTTCCATTAAACTCATCATAATAGCTGATGTGGATATGGCTATAGGTATCCAGAGCTATAGAGGCCTGATAGCCTACGAGACCTGATGAATCAACTGTTTCATAGTGCCAGGCGCCTTCGTTATAGTATGCATGATACAGGTGGTCGCCGCCATAGACGACATGGGGCTGATTGTTTGCATCGACGGCAATGGCCCTCGAAGAAAGATAATCAAAATATCTCGGCGCATCCACTGCCTCTGTTGACCAGGATAATAACTCTGCATTTGCAGGTTTTGTGCCCTTGTAGATAGCTTTTCCTTTAGATGGCGTATATCGGACATCTTCCTGCCCATATTGTACACCCTTCCTGTCCTTTCCATGGATGGGAAAGCAAAAATCCTCATGTTGCGGAAGATGGTTTCTTTTCCCTTCCGCCATCCTCTGGCGCAAGGGAAGGAGCATGGAATGGTATCGGGAATTTTCCGCCTGATGGACAAGTGTATGGCCATCTCCGGAATCACTACGGAGACCACTGGCAGTGGAGTCGTTGCCGGACGCCGGATGTATGATGAGAAGAGGCATGGATAAAAACAGCGCAATGAGAATAACTGCTTGTATACTAAAAACCTTACACCTCTTATGTCTGATGAACATAACAGTCCCTTTCCTTACAAAAGCAGCCTAAAAATAATGTTAATTGATTCCAATACCAATGCTACTGCGTAAAACAGCCTTCCAAACTTACCGCTATCAACTATCCACACGCAGTCATCCTCTCCACAAAGGTACCTTTTCCTATTTTCGTTGTGTGTTCCCACCTCCTTCCCTTGGAAAATGGTTAAGAGATTTCAAAGTTTGCCACAAAGCCGACAAGATTTTTCCTTGTGATCTCGTGTCTTAGTGGTGAAGAAACTCCCGAAAACCCCACGTTGCCGGTTTTCCCGCTCATGACGATTTCCACTGACCGCAACCCCTTGTAGCATAAGGAGTACAAAATAGTCAAGACAATTATTTGGTTTTAAAAATGTCATACGAGTCTTTAAAACGTTGCAGATATAAGGCGTAGGGGCATATTGCAATACGCCCCCCCCCACCGTTGTCCTCTACAAAACCATTCCAGCATAACCGGTAAGGCAGATGCTATCAGCAACGTCTGCCCTACCATAATGATGCCTGGCTATTGCCCCAATCTCTCGCACGGATACGGCTTAATCCGCCCATATTGGTTATCTATTGACGGCAATTGTCAATACAATAAGTCGTCGAAGGCGAATATGTGGTGGTAATGACCTGCCTGACACAGCTATAATTTCGTGACATATTGCGCTTGACCAACTCCCCATCCGACACTAAAATGCTATTGTTAGTAGTTTTGGAACGGAAGATGTTCAAACATTGTTCATTCGTGAGGAGCAAAAGATGCAAAAGGTTCTTATTATTGAAGATTCAAAAGTGACCAATATGTACCTTTCGCTGTGTCTTAAAGATGATTACGACCTCGTGTCCGCAAATAATGCCCGGGAAGGCACTGAGATAATTGCCGAACATATCCCCGATTGTATCGTGTCCGACCTGCTGATGGATGAAATGGACGGCTTTCAGTTACTTGAATACTTGCGGCAGGAAAACATAAAAATACCGACCATCATTATGTCCTCTGATATTCAGGAAGTGGATAAAGGGCGGTGTCTGGCGCTGGGGGCGTGCGCCGTCCTGAATAAACCGGTTAGGAGCGAAGAACTGCGCAAAGAAGTTCAAAAGGCGTTGGCTACGGTAAATAAACAGGGCTGCTGAGTAGGTATCGTGACAAAGTCCGGCGCAGATGCCTGGCACATTGGAATGAGAAAGAACCATCACGGTCTATGCCGTGTATGCCTCGAAGATGTCGCGGAACGATTGGTGGTTTTGCTTGAACGCTGCAAGGATAACCGGGTCAAAATGCTCCGGCTGGGTGCGGCCATCGCCGCGCGTAATTATGTCAACGGTCTTCAGATGGTCGAATGCAGGCTTGTAGGGACGCTTGCTTCGAAGGGCGTCGTAGATGTCGCAGATATTCATAATACGCGCCGTCAGTGGAATAGTCTCACCCCGATAGCCATTCGGATAACCCCCGCCATCCCAACGCTCGTGGTGATTAAGCGCGATCTCGGCGCCCATCTTGAGATAGGGTGACTTGCTGTTGCCGAGTATCTTATGTCCCATCATGGCGTGTCCCTTCATAACATCCCATTCATCCGGCATGAAACTGCCCGGCTTGAGCAGGACATGGTCGGGGATGCCGATTTTGCCTATGTCGTGCATCGGGCTTGCGAAAAAGATCTTGTCGATGAACTGTTCATCCAGGCCGAGTGTCCTGAACTCTTCATCCAGGCCGAGCATCCTGGCAAGGTCGCGGCTGTAATAGCTGATGCGTTGCACGTGAGCGCCGGTGTCTTCATCTTTGTGTTCCGCCGCGCGTGTCATCACGAAAATGGTTTCCAGATAGCTTTCCTGAAGATCGGCGGTCCTTTCCCGCACTCTTTGTTCCAGCACGTCGTTGTAATTGTGCAATTCCTTGTGCAACAGGCGCACTTCCAGCATGTTGTGAACGCGCGCCAGCACCTCGGCCAGCTCAAACGGCTTGCTAATGAAATCCTTCGCGCCGGCCTGGAGCGCGTGCAACTTGTGACCCGGTTGGGCGGTGATGACAAGCACCGGAAGGTAGCCGTCCGGTGCAAGTTCCTTGAGACCCTCCATCACCTGGAATCCATCCATGCCGGGCATCTGAAGATCGAGCAGGATCAAGTCGTAGCGGTTCTTACGATGAAGCTCGCAGACCTCAAGCGGGTCCATCGTTGATGAGACGGAAGTATAGCCGGCGCCGCGCAGCATCCGCCCGAGCAGAAGGACATTGGCTTCAAGATCGTCAACAATCAGGACGTTGGCGTGAAGAATGTCGGCTGAGTTAATCAATGACCTTCCTCCTTGTTATTCATTTGCTTCTGACCGACCTTTTGTCCTGCAAATTTCAGCGTTACATCCAACGCCTCCATGAACTCGCTGATCTTGATGGGCTTGGTTATGTAGCGGAAGAATCCTGCTTTCAGACCCCTCACAATGTCAAGTGGCATTGCATTGGCGCTGATGGCGATGACGGGGATGTGCGCCGTTACCGGATCTTCACGCAGGATTTTCAGAACTTCGAAGCCGTTGATGCCGGGCAGATTGATGTCCATCAGGATCACATCCGGCTGGGATGCTCGCGCAATCTCGACGCCGCTATTTCCGTTCACAGCGGTCAGCAGGCGGATATCGGGGTGGCGCGCGATGATTTGCTCGACCAGTTTCATGTTCGCAGGGTTATCCTCTACATAAAGCAGGGTGTGTTGCCGCGCTTCGCGAGGCGCATTCGGTTGGGCCAATGCCGCTGCGTCGCCGCCTTCCGTGGAAAGGTGTGGCTCAACAACCGAGACGAGTTCGAACCAGAACACGCATCCCACCCCGACGGTGCTTTCCACGCCGATTACGCCCCCCATCAGTTCGACCAGTCGCTTGGCCACCACGAGGCCGATGCCTGTGCCTTCCTCACCGCCAGCCTCCTGTCCGAGACGATTGAACGGCTGAAAGAGCTGCGCCATCTGTTCCGGAGTCAATCCCGCACCGCTGTCCTTGATGCTGATGCGTGTACGTTCCGGGGTGCTCGCGGTGAACATCACCTCGACAGTTCCATGCTCGCGGTTATATTTGATCGCATTGGAAAGCAAGTTGAGGAGAATCTGCTTCAACCGGGTACGATCGGCGCTAACAAAGTAAGGGATGTTTAATTGGGGAAAGGTCAGTTTGATGTCACGCTGTTGCGCCTGCGGTTCGATCATGGCCTGGCATTCGATAATGACTTCGGCCAGCGACACCGGTTCCTCCGACAGCGGCACCTGCCTGGACTCGACCTTCGCAAGATCGAGTATCTCGTTGATCAGCTTCAACAGATGCCATCCCGCCTGAAGAATCTGGGCTATGCATTCCTTCTGGGCTGGCGTTGGCGGCGGGGAATCGGCCTCCATCAGTTGGGCGAATCCGAGGATGGCATTGAGCGGGCTGCGCAGCTCATGGCTCATGCTGGAAAGGAAATCCGATTTGGCGAGATTGGCTCTTTCCGCCACAGATCTGGCGCTCTCCAGCTCGACGTTCTTTTCCTGCAGCACCTGATCCAGGCGTTTGCGCTCCGTGACGTCACGCGCAGCGGCGAACACGCCCTGCAACTTCCTGTCCCGGTTGTAGAAGGTCATCGCGTTGTAGGACACCACAGTTTCCTTACCGTCCCTGGCGCGTGCGGTGAGCTCGTAGTCGGTGACCTTCTTTTTGCTTAGCACCAGTTTGATGCTCGCCTCGGCCCGCTCTGGATCGGTGAAATGATTCTTGAACGGCGCACCGATCAGCTCGTCACGCGTGCAACCGGTGAGCGTCTCCATCTGCTTGTTGACGTCGGTGATGATGCCGGACGGATCGGTGGTCATGATCGCGTCGATGTTAGATTCGATGAGAGAGCGCGTGTAGAACTGCTGGTCGCGCAACCGCTGATCGAGTACCTTCTGCTCTGCTTCGACCTGCTTGCGAGCGGTGTTGTCGGTGCCGATTAGCAGATAGCCGATGATGGAGTCCTGCGCGTCGCGCAGGGCCGTGACCGATACGATGGCCGGAAAGCGGCTACCATCCTTGCGGATGTAGGTTAGCTCGTAGATGTCCTCTATGCCGCGCGAGGCCTTGAACACCAACGCCTCAAAGCCCGGCGAAATCGAGGTTCCGAGTTCGGCGCTCAACGACTTAGCACGCGCGATCACTTCTTGCGGGTCGGAAATGTCGGCCGGCGTGATCTTGTTCAGAACGTCGGTGGCCGCGTAGCCCAGCATGCGCTCAGCGCCGACGTTGAATATCTGAATGACGCCCTTCGCGTCAGTGGCGATACTCGAGAAGTTGGCGCTGTTGAAAATCGCGCTCTGCAGGGCGCCCGCCTTG
>JACVXV010000156.1 GCA_015661205.1 Candidatus Brocadiaceae bacterium | reverse complement strand
CACGTTCCACGCGGCCGCCTCAAGCGCCTGAATTATTGCCAGGCGCTCATCAGTTTCTAAATCTTCACAGGGTGGGGTTTTGGATGCGGCGTATTTCCTCAACTTAACGGGCAGATGTTCCATGGTAATAAGGGTACCCCGGCAGAGGATACACGCGTATTCTATGGTGTGTTCCAGTTCTCTAATGTTGCCTTGCCAGGGGTAATCCATAAATAAGCGTTGGACGTTTGCTGAAATGCCGTTAATTGATTTTTTTAAATATTTATTGAACTTGTCCAGGAAATGGCTCACCAGAAGCGGGATGTCTTCCTGCCGTTCCCGGAGCGGCGGCAGGTTTATTTCAATTACGTTCAGGCGATAATAGAGGTCTTCCCGGAATTTACCGAGCGTGATTCTTTCCTGAAGGTCTTGATTCGTGGCGGCAATCACCCTTACGTCCACCTTGGTTGTGGTCGAACTCCCCACGCACTCAAATTCTTTTTCCTGCAGCACCCGAAGGAGGAGGAGTTGTATCCCATGAGATATGTCGCCAATTTCATCTAAAAATATCGTGCCGCCATCTGCCTCTTGAAACCGCCCGACCCTGTCCTTAACGGCGCCGGTAAAGGAACCCCTGACGTGGCCGAAGAGCTCGCTTTCAAGCAAGGATTCCGGGAGGGCAGAACAGTTTACCTTAACAAAGGGTTTTTTGCGCCGTTCTCCCCGGTAATGCAATGCCTCGGCAACCAGTTCCTTCCCCGTTCCGCTTTCGCCGGTGATGAGAACGGTACTTTGGACGCCGGCAATATCTTCTATGAGGGTATAGATTTTCTGCATCTTTTCGCTTTTCCCGACGATTGAATGGTATTTGCGGCGTTCCTCTGTTTCCCGTTCGAGTGCGACCAGGCGTGTTTCATCCCTGATTACCAGTACTGCCCCAACGATGCCATTGCCGTTCAATAAAGGATGGGTGACGGCGGTTGCTATCTGCCGCGGACGAAGGGTATGTTCACATTCAAACCGGCAAATCTCCGCGGGTTGATTCGTTTCTATCGTTTCCCTGATTGCATCAAAACACCTTCCACTGCACTGCGTGAAAAGGGTGTTGAATGGCTTTCCCAGGGAGTCTCGCGATAAACTGCATATACCGGCGGCCGCCTCGTTAATCTCAATTACGGTGAGTTTGTTGTCTACGGAGATGATAGCGTCCTGCACGCTCTTAAAGATGGCCTCAATGTTTCTGCGGTACCTTTCCTTCTCGTCAATAAGTGCTTTGTGTTGCAATGCAATCCTTGCGGTATGTAAGAGGGTTTCCTGTACAACGGGTTTGGCGATATAATCGAATGCGCCCAATCTTACGGCCTCGGATGCGGTTCTTACTTCGGGAATTCCGGTGATGATGACGCACAGGCTGGGAAGACCCCGATGCTTAATCTCTTTCAGGATATCAATGCCCGTTTTGCCGGACGCAAGAAGGATATCCGCAAATATCAGGTCAAACGCAGAGGCGTTAATACAGGAGACGGCCTCATCATAGTTCGAGGCGGTAGTTACTGCATATCCTTCCTCCGACAGGAATGTGTCAAGTGTAAAACGTATGCTTTCTTCATCATCAATTACAAGGATTCGAGGTTTCATTTTTCTCTCCGCCTTTTTGAATTTTGATCTATCCACATTTCTGGTGGCACAGGCATCCTGCCTGTGCTTTTATATGTCCTTCACGTTTCCAGACTCCAGCCTGGGAACGAGGCCAACGAATCAAATGTCGAATATCGAACAAGTCATCATCTTGTCTTAGCAACACCCAGAAACGATGAAAATATATTGTATAGTGGTGATGCTTGTGGCGCTTTGTGCAGCCTTGTTTTCGAGCCGGTAATACCGTATGTCAAAGGATAAGAAAACTTCATAACATGAGCGGGTTCAGGTTTGTAACCTGAACCCCATGTTTGATACAATCAATATCGCTAAGCCCTCGGCAAGGATTTTAAAAGGTTTCACATCGGAAATTAATTGGGACTATTATGCTTTGTATGGGGTGCATTCCCAAATTCTCGCAATCGCATTGCCCCGTCAAGGTTGGCTAGAAATATTAATGCTGTTAGCCGTCCCTGCGGGGCTTGAAATTCTGACCTCTGCCCCCACCGATAAATCGGTGGGCTATTTCCATGTTCGATATTCAATATACGGCGGCAATACATACATTTCTTCCCGTTACATTCTTGCAGGCCGGAAGCCTGCGCAACGCCTAAGATACAGCCGGCAACAGTACCGAAATCCTGGTATACTTCCCCTCTTCGCTCTCTACCAGAAGCTTACCGCCGTGATCGCGGATAATGCCATGACAAATGCTCAGACCCAGCCCGGTTCCCAGGTTTCTTGGTTTGGTAGTAAAAAACGGGTCCACTATTTTGTTTATTACGCTTGGCGGTATGCCCGTGCCGTGGTCACAGAACACCACCTTTATATAGGCTGAGTTGTCAATGGTTACCGTTTCACCGGATACCTCCAAGATTTTATCTACATGTGACGCAGGATATTTTTTACACAAGGCATATTGCGCGTTGCTGACAAGGTTTAAAAAAACCTGTTGGATTTGTTGGGGATGCGCAAATATTGCAGGCAATTTACCAGGAAGATTCAACTTTGTGGTAATCCCCGTTTTTCTTAATTGTGCCCCTACAAGGGCAAACGTACCTGACATGATTTCGCTTATACGCGCCAATACCTTTTTCTCGTTTTCACCCGTTGGTCTGGCAAAAGAGAGGAGGTTTTTTACGATTGTTGCTGCCCGGTTACCCTCTTTTACAATTTTGCCGAGTATGTCGGCTTCTTTGTCTTCTTTGCCCTTTCTGTTCAGCAATATCTGGGCATAGTTTATTATGCCGTTAAGCGGATTATTGATCTCGTGCGCAATACCTGCCGACAATTCGCCCAGGGACGCCAGGTGCCTGGTGCGTTGCGCCTCTATTTCAAGGGTCACCTTTTCCGTAATGTCCCAGAAAATACCTAATATGCCGATCACGTTGCCTGCTTCGTCCTTTATGGGTGTTTTCATGGTATGAACAACCATTTCCCGGCCATCGACGCCGTATTTTTCGTCCAACTCCTCCGTTTTTCCCGATAATGCAATCCTTTTGTCGTCTTCCCGGTATTTGTCGGCAAGGATTTTGGGATAAAAGTCGTAATCGGTCTTTCCTTCGATTTCGCCTGGCGTGATATGCAAGTCCCGGGCGTAATTAATATTGCAGGACACGTATACGGAATATCTGTCTTTATAAAAAATCCTTTGAGGGAGGTTTTCAAGCAGCATTCGGTACTTGTTTTCACTCATACGGAGCGACTCCTCGGCCTGCTTGCGGTCTATGCCCAGCGATATGATATCTGCGGCGTATGACAGCGCCTTGATCGTAAAATCGTCTATTTCCTTACATGAAAACATCGCAACAACCCCAACCAGCCGATCCTTGAAAACCAAGGGGTATCCCAGAAAGGCCGTAATCTCATTCTCCCGAACAAAGATTATATCATTAACATGCGGGTCGTTTGCAAGTGGGTTTCCCACATAGGGACGGCGTTCTTGCGCAATAAGGCCGACCAGGTATTTGCCGATAGGCACACGGTTATAGCCACTGTCGGACCGGGTGGAAATACCTTCGCTGGCCTGTAATTCCAGGACTTTGTCTTTTTCGTTGAAGATCCAGATACGCGCAAGCGCCGCATCAAGGTTGCGCACTATGGCCTCTGCACAGGCGCGCAAGATATCGCCCAGCGCAGCGCCCTCGCTCAGGGCGACGCTAACGTCTCTGACAAACGACATCAGGCGCAGGCGCTCCACCAGCGACTTCATTTGTTTTTGCTCGGTAATGTCGTTTCCAAAAGATAGTATTCCCGTAACCGTTCCCCGGTCTTTTACCTCGCTCGACTGCCATGAGACGATTCTCGTTTTACTTGATTTTGTAAGAATTTGACTTTCGTAGGATTTTGTTATTTGGCCGGTTGTACGCCAGGCGTGGAATGCCTGCCAGGCGTCGGGAGAAATGCCTTGAGGCGTCAGCGTTTCAAAACAATTCTTCCCCAATACCTCCGCTTTTTTGTAACCGGTGATCTTCTCGGCCGCCTCGTTGAATACCCGGATGTTTCCGGCAACGTCCAATCCCACAATCAGGACATTCGCGGTTTCTATGAGATCCTCCGCGTAATCCTTTGCCTGCAGCAGCGCCTCCATGATCTGTTTTTGTTTGGTAATGTCGCGCGCCGTGCCAATAACGCCGATAATAGCGCCTTCTTCATTGCGCAAGGGAAGGTTTTTATATTCGCATATAATACCGGTGTCCTTGAAAGAAAGCTCATATTGAGGGCTTTCTCCCAGGAGGGTTTGATTGTAAAATCGCATGGCCTTTTTCAGGTTTTCTTCGTCAAAAAGAGGGGCAAACGATTTCCCGATAAAGTCCTCCCGCCGGCGCCCGGTGAGTTTGTCAAAGGTATGGTTTACGAACAGTATGTTGCCTTGTGCATCGCAAATATAGGGCAGGTCGTTGATCTGGGAAATAAGCATTTCATATTTCTTCAGTTCCGCCCTTGCGCTTTTATGGCCGGATATCTCGTCCTCTAGAAGTTTGTTGGACTGTGAAAGCTCGCGGGTGCGTTCCGTTACCCGCATTTCCAGCTTCTGGTATGCCTCCTGCAGCGATTTCTCTTTACGCCCATGTTCCATGGCATTTACCAATATTTCTCCCACCAGTTTCAGCAGCAAGGCGTCGTCGTCATCCCATGTCTTTTCGGTGTGCACCGAATCAAACCCTAGAAAACCGATTGGGGCGCCGCTGTAAACCATAGGAACGATTACCAGTGACTGGATTGCTTGTGCCTGTAGCACATCTTTTTCAGCCTGTGCGCACGCAGGCATGTCTGCGACACGCGGGATGTGGATAATCTCAAACCGTTCTATCCTTTCCATCCACCAGGGGAAGTTTTCGGCGGCAATACCCTGTAAGTTGCCGATTTCCGGAGTTATCCCTTCCGCGCACCACTCATGGGTGTTATTTAATATTTTCTTCTCACCTTCAGAAGAAAGATAAAAGACGTAACTTCGGTCTGCATTTACGAATCTGCCGATAATTTCCAATACGCGGTTTATCTCATCATTAAACTTATCCGGCGTAAGGTTAAGGAATTTCGATGATATGGCCGCAACGATCCCTTCCATCTCAAGCCGGTACTGTAATTGAGACGTCGTGCGCTTATGTCCTTCTACTTCCAGCTTCAGGTCTCCATATAATTTGCCGAGAGACCTTGTCATATCATTAAAATTTGCCGACAGTAATCCAATTTCATCTTTGGATTGAATGTCTACGCTCTTGGACATATCGCCTTTTGCAATAGCCTGCGTAACGGCTGCCAGGCGACGGATTGGTGAGACAAGGTATCTGGTAAGAAGAAATGAAAGCGCTATGCCAACCGATGCAACCACCGCACCCAAGGGGACAATGGAGTACAAGGCGCTCCTGAATAAATAGGTCTGCAATCTTTTGGTGGTTAGACCGATTTGCACAAAACCCAGTGAGCCGTTCTTCGGGGAACGGGCAACGCTGTCCAACACCTGCTCGGCAAAGGCCTCTTCCGAAAAAGCGCTGTCTTCGTTGACGGGTATGGAGAAATCAAAGAACTTTTCACCTGAGCTTGCGGTTAAAAAACGAAGGAAGGGCGTATCCTGCGGATTCGATTCTTCGGTGGGAATTTCGCTTATCCCGGTGTTTATCCAGGATGCCGTTCCTTCGGTTATAACCGCTTGTTTATTTGATATCCGCCAGTATCCGATCTGCCTTCCTCTATCGGCGATCCTTAGCCGCTTGAGCGGCATGTCGAGGAAGGCCGGTTGTGCCTGTTTCATGGCGTAACCGACTTCATTATCCCGTGAAAGCATCATAATCAGGGTGTTTCCCGTATCTATAAGCAATCCTTCGTGTTCCTTTTTTTCATGCATATAGAAAAAGAGGCACGTGATCGCGTCAAGCACCACGAGCAACAGGCTTATAAAGAGGGTAAGTTTTGTACGGATACTCATGATAAATTAATTTCTTTCATTAGATATTCTGTGGCTTTTTTCTCGTTTTCTCGTTCCCAGGCTCTGGCTTGGGAACGCGCCTGCTTCTTACTTCGTTCCTCTGTGCCTTCGTGCCTTTGTGTGAGGATCAACGCCGATATTTGCTTCCCTGCTTGTACGCTACGCGGAGCGTCACGTAGCCACATTCCCACGCGGAGCGTGGGAACGAGCGTACGTGAACCTTGTCGCTACGCTACGGGTACAAAACAATGTCCGGACGCGTCTGGAAGAGAGACGTATTTATCCCCAGCTTCCTTGCCGTTTTACTGTTAACCGTCAATCTGAGCTTTTCCGGCCTTTGAACGCCCAGCGAGGTGGTTGACCGCGTGCTTAATAATGTTTGGGCGATGTGTGACGCCTGCATGCCAATCGTTTCATATTTCGGCGAAATAGCAAACAACGCGCCCGCCTTGACAATGGCAGTGGAGCTGCTAAACGTGGGCAAACGTCTTTGCGCCGTTATTTTAAAAATGGCGTCGAGAGAACCCTGTGCCACGATTATGTGGTTGGGTATTATCCATAAGGTATCAATTTTATCAATAATATTTTTCAAGGCCGCTTCAACCGCATTAGGAAAAGAAGCCTCTGCTTTCATAAGATTGAATCCCATTTTGTTTGCCGTTTGCTCTGCTTCCCGGATAATTCCTTCCTCACTGCCTGTCGGATCAAAAATAACCCCGATATTCCTGCGGTCTCCAAAGAAATCTTTGTATGCAAGGAGTTGTTCCTCGACGGACGCCTCCGAAGCAATGCCGGTAACGTTATTACCGCTCAGGGCAAAACGTTCATGGTTAACAACCATGCAAAATATGATGGGGGTAAACGGGTAGTGTTCCTTGGCAAGGATGGTTGCAAGCACGCCTACCGACAGGATAAGCCGTGGCGACGGATACCTGGGCTTGACGCCTTTGATGACCTTGTCTCCGGCATCCACGTTTCCCTTCAAATCAAGGACGGCGCCGATGGGAATATCTGCCTTCTTGCATTCTTCCTTGAAACCGTTGATGGCCTCGTTGTAGGCCGCGATGTCCTGGCTGCGGATGACAAGAACGGGATTGTCATCCGCAAACGATGGGGCGGTATGGAACAAAACCCAGCCGATAAGCGCAATGGCAAGACCGCATGCCGTGTTGCGGCGAGGCCATAAGCCGGCGACGTGCATATAAAAGTGTAGATAATGAAATGGTATAAGTTTTTTCATTTTTTAAAATTTTCTCGTTCCCAAGCTCCTGCTTGGGAACGCCCCTATGCCAGAAGCTCCAGCTTCTGCACCACCCACCTCGTTCCCAAGCTCCAGCTTGGGAACGCCCTTGTGTTAGAAGCTCCAGCTTCTGCACCCATAGCCTTTTCGTTCGCAAAGCAGAGCTTTGCCTGCAATCCCGTTCCCAAGCAGAGCTTGGGAACGAGGTGGACGCGGGAGCTTGGGAACGAGGTGAAATACCAACCACGCCGAACCCTCTCAAAAGTTGTAGGCAATCCCCGCCCACCATTCACGTCCGGGAGCGGCAAAATCTTCCGGGTATGAGGTGTAGTCTGCCGGAAACAGGACGTCTTCATCGAAAATATTTTTAATTCCGGTGCGAAACTTCAAACCATCCACGTATAGTTTCTCAATGCCAAACGTAAGGTCCACCGTATTATAGGCATCCAGGTTCGATCGGGGGTCTTCGTCAATACGCTTGCGCTCGCCTGCATAACCATAGCTTAATGCGGCAAAACCGTTGTGGTAAGGTCGATATACGAGCCCGACGTTGCCCAGCCAATTGATCTCGCCTAACAATGTTTCTCCCTCTATAGTTTTCGCGTAAGAAACATTTGTATCTATTGAAAGAGGGTTACATATCTTCCAGTGTAACGCCATTTCCGTACCTACACTTTTGATTGTATCAACGTTGGCGGGAGACGAAATAAAAGTAGGCTCGTCCGCAGAATCTGTGGGTAATAAGTAAGACATAGGAAGAGAAAAGGAGCATTGCCTTCCAAAAATGTGTAAGATGTTTTTATTGAGAAAAT